>NZ_JAWHPJ010000002.1:0-855 GCF_032587815.1 Pseudomonas syringae group sp. 26L6 | reverse complement strand
CGCCTGCAACTGGCTGGCATCCGGCGCGGGCAGCGCCTTGCGGTCCAGCTTGCCGTTGGCGGTCAGCGGCATCTTGTCGAGGACGATGAAATGCGTCGGCACCATGTAATCCGGCAGATGCGCACGGAGCTCGGTTTTCAGCGCTTCGCGCAGGCTTTGCTGATCCTGATCAGGCTGGGCTGGGACTAGATACGCGGCCAATTGCCCGTCCACGGCCAGCACGATCACTTCGCGTACAGCCGGGTGCGCTTGCAGCCGCGCTTCGATTTCACCCAGTTCGATGCGGAAACCACGAATCTTCACCTGATGGTCGATACGTCCGGCGTATTCGACCACTCCGGCAGCGCGATAACGGGCCAGGTCGCCGGTGCGGTACAGGCGACCGCCGTCGCTGGAGAACGGGTCCGGCACGAAGCGTTCGGCAGTCAGCGCCGCGCGATTGTGATAACCGCGCGCCAGACCGGCATGGCCGATGTGCAGTTCACCGCTGCAACCCTGGGCGACCGGGTTGAAATCAGCGTCCAGCACGTACCACGACAAATCCGGGATCGCCTCGCCAATCGGGCTGGCCGGGTTTTGCGTGTCGGCCTCGGTTATTGGCCTGTAGGTCACGTGAACTGTAGTTTCGGTAATGCCGTACATGTTGATCAACTGCGCTGCCTGATCGCCGAAACGGTCGAACCACGGCTTCAGGCTGGCCACGTCCAGCGCTTCGCCGCCGAAGATGACTTTTTCCAGCGACATCGGCGCAGGCGAATCACACGCCACACGCATCAATTGCTTGAACGCCGACGGCGTCTGGTTAAGCACTGTGACGCGCTGTTCCACCAGCAGCGCATGGAAGTCTTCCGGCGA
>NZ_JAWHPJ010000001.1:0-213539 GCF_032587815.1 Pseudomonas syringae group sp. 26L6 | reverse complement strand
TTTCTGGACGCTCCGCGTCCTCTTGACGACGCAGAGCGTCGAGAACTGCATTCCCACGCTGGAGCGTGCGGAACGATAATCGCAACTATCGTGCGACGCTCCGAGTCGTAAAGCCCAATGCTGGAGCGTAGCGATAACCGCTAGCGGTGTTCTGTCGTGCACGTACCGCTTTCTACACCTTCTTGTACAACTGGCTGCCTTCCTGCTTGAAGCGCTCGGCCTGCTCGGCCAGGCCTTTGGCGACATCGACGTCGACTGCTTCGATCCGCTGGTTGGCGGCGTACTCGCGTACTTCCTGAGTGATTTTCATTGAGCAGAATTTCGGCCCGCACATGGAACAGAAATGCGCGACCTTGGCCGAGTCCTTGGGCAGGGTTTCGTCGTGGTACGAGCGTGCGGTGTCCGGGTCCAGGCCAAGGTTGAACTGGTCTTCCCAGCGGAACTCGAAACGCGCCTTGCTCAAGGCGTTGTCACGGATCTGCGCCCCTGGATGGCCTTTGGCAAGGTCCGCTGCGTGGGCAGCGATCTTGTAGGTGATGATCCCGGTCTTCACGTCATCCTTGTTCGGCAGCCCCAGGTGCTCTTTGGGCGTGACGTAGCACAGCATGGCGCAACCGAACCAGCCAATCATCGCGGCACCGATGCCCGACGTGATGTGGTCATACCCCGGCGCAATATCGGTGGTCAGCGGGCCCAGAGTGTAAAACGGCGCTTCGTCGCAGCATTCCAGCTGCTTGTCCATGTTTTCCTTGATCAACTGCATCGGCACATGACCGGGGCCTTCAATCATGGTCTGCACGTCGTGCTTCCAGGCGATCTTGGTCAGTTCACCCAAGGTTTCCAGCTCACCGAACTGCGCCGCATCGTTGGCGTCGGCAATCGAGCCAGGACGCAAACCATCGCCCAGCGAGAAGCTGACGTCATAAGCCTTCATGATTTCGCAAATGTCTTCGAAATGGGTGTACAGGAAGTTTTCCTGATGATGCGCCAGGCACCACTTGGCCATGATTGAACCACCACGGCTGACAATCCCGGTCACACGCTTGGCGGTCAGCGGCACATAACGCAGCAACACACCGGCGTGGATGGTGAAGTAATCAACGCCCTGCTCGGCCTGCTCGATCAGTGTGTCGCGGAACAGCTCCCAGGTCAGGTCCTCGGCCGCACCGCCGACTTTTTCCAGAGCCTGATAGATCGGCACAGTGCCGATCGGCACCGGCGAGTTGCGGATGATCCATTCACGGGTTTCATGAATATGCTTGCCGGTAGACAGGTCCATGACCGTGTCAGAACCCCAGCGAATGCCCCAGGTCAGCTTGGCGACTTCTTCTTCGATGGAAGATCCCAGCGCGCTGTTACCGATGTTGCCGTTGATCTTCACCAGAAAGTTACGGCCGATAATCATCGGTTCCAGTTCGACGTGGTTGATGTTGGCCGGGATGATCGCGCGACCACGGGCGATCTCTTCGCGCACGAACTCGGCAGTAATTTCCTTCGGGATGCTCGCGCCGAAGCTGTGCCCCGCATGTTGCTGGGTCAGCAGGCCAGCGGCACGGGCTTCCTGAAGCTTCATGTTTTCGCGGATGGCGACGTATTCCATCTCGGCGGTAATGATGCCCTGACGCGCATAGTGCATCTGGCTGACGTTGGCCCCCGCCTTGGCCCGGCGCGGGTTGCGCACATGAGCAAAGCGCAGCGCAGTCAGTTCGGCGTCGCTCAGGCGTTGCTGGCCGAAGTTGGAACTCAAGCCCGCCAGGCGCTCGGTGTCGTTGCGCGAGTCGATCCACGGCGAGCGAACATCCGCCAGGCCTTTACGCACGTCGATGATCACGTTGGGGTCGGTGTACGGGCCGGAGGTGTCATAGACCGTGACCGGCGCGTTGATTTCACCGCCGAAGTCAGTCGGTGTGACGTCCAGGGTGATTTCGCGCATCGGCACGCGGATGTCCGGGCGCGAGCCCTGAACGTAGATTTTCTGCGAACGGGTAAACGGCTGTACCGATCCGGAATCGACTTGTGCCGACTCGCTCAAATGGGCTGCATTTTTTAGTGTTGTACTCATCACGGGCTCTCCAGACATCCGGTTGCGGATTTATTGTCGGAGTGACCTGACGTGACGGACGGGTGCACCAGTGCTGGTGCTGAGTATCGAAAGGAGGCGTACGCTGTTCATTTTTTGAACAATCGACCCCGGACGATACTCAAGAGGACTCGCCGGGAGACGAGAAATCTTGTTCCCTACGCAGGCGCTAACCTGATCAGGTTCAACGGGATCCGGTTTAACCGATCTCAGCCTCATAGCAAGGCACCCCGACAAGAACGCGATCAGTCTATGCCGGGGCGCGGTCGCAATGCCAGCCTATTTGCACAGGGCTCGATAAATGGCGCAAATCGCCGATTGTTGCTAAAAGAGTCTGGCTCTACACTCGCTAACCCGGTTTCGCTTAAAACCGTGATTACTTTCTTCATGAACAGGGAATGCCTCATGCTGCGCAAACTTTCGTTGGTTGTGGCCGTTTCGTTTGCGTCCAGCGGCCTGACGTGGGCAGCCGATATGCCACTGCCGACCCAGACAGGTCTGCTGAATGTCTATCAGCAGGCGGTGGACAACAATGCCGACCTTGCGGCATCCCGCGCCGATTACGATGCCCGCAAGGAAGCCGTACCGCAGGCCCGCGCCGGTTTGCTGCCGAACATTTCCGGCAGCGCACAAAGCAACAATACCCGCACCAGTATCGACCAGCCCAGAGCCGTGGCCACCCGTAGCGGTAACGTCTATCAAGCCACCCTGAGCCAGCCGATCTTCCGTGCCGACCGCTGGTTCCAGTTGCAGGCCGCCGAGGCGAGCAACGAGCAGGCGGCACTCGAGCTGTCGGCTACCGAGCAGAACCTGATCCTGCAAGCGGCACAAAGCTATTTCAGCGTGCTGCGCGCCCAGGACAATCTGGCCTCGACCAAGGCCGAGGAGGCAGCGTTCAAACGCCAGCTCGATCAGGCCAACGAGCGTTTCGATGTCGGCCTGTCGGACAAGACCGACGTGTTGCAGGCGCAGGCCAGCTACGACACCTCGCGTGCCAGCAGGATTCTAGCCAAGCGCCAGGTGGATGATGCGTTTCAAGCCCTGGTGACGCTGACCAATCGGGAATACAACTCCATCGAAGGCATCGTGCATACCTTGCCTGTGCTGGCGCCAACGCCAAACGATGCCAAGGCCTGGGTCGACACCGCAGCACAACAGAACCTCAACCTGCTGGCCAGTAACTACGCCGTCAGTGCTGCCGAGGAGACCCTGCGTCAGCGCAAGGCCGGGCATGCCCCAACACTTGATGCCGTGGCGACTTATCAGCGTGGCGACAACGACGCACTGGGTTTCAGCAACCCTAACTACACCGGACGCAATTATGGCGGCGACGTCGAGCAGCGCAGTATTGGCGTGCAGTTGAATATCCCGATCTACAGCGGTGGCCTGACCAGTTCACAGGTACGCGAAGCCTATGCGCGCCTGAGCCAGAGCGAGCAACGCCGTGAAAGCCTGCGTCGTCAGGTGGTGGAAAATACGCGCAACCTGCACCGTGCGGTGAATACCGATGTCGAGCAGGTCCAGGCCCGCAAACAGTCGATCATCTCCAACCAGAGCGCGCTGGAAGCCACCGAAATCGGTTATCAGGTGGGCACCCGCAACATCGTCGACGTGCTGGATGCGCAGCGCCAGTTGTATGCCTCGGTGCGTGACTACAACAACACGCGCTATGACTACATCCTCGACAACCTGCGCCTCAAGCAGGCAGCCGGCACACTGAGCCCGGGCGACCTGCAGGATCTGTCACGCTACCTGAAGGCTGACTACAACCCGGACAAGGACTTCCTTCCGCCCGACCTGGCAACCGCCGCGCAGAAGAACTTCGAGCGACCTGCAAAGCGCTGAGATTGCTGACCGATCTGGATGCTCTGCGCCCGACTTCAAGTCATGCAGCGCGACGCAGATTTGTGACGCGGAGCGTCACCCAAGGCATTCCCACGCTGGAGCGTGAGGAACGATAGGCGTCTGGACGAGCTCAACTATCGTGCCGACGCTCTGCGTCGGCATGCAGTTCTGGACGCTCCGCGTCCTCCGACTCAGCGCCTGCCCATCAACCGCCCGATCCCGTCGAGCAGGCGTTGCAGCGCGCCCTGATTGGCCTTCATCACAGCCAGCCCTGCATCGGCCATGCTGCGAGCCTGCTGTGGCTGGTCGAAAAGCCCCTGCACGGCGGCGGCCAGCGTGGTCGCATCGCTGATTTCTTGCAACGCACCGGCAGTGCGCAGCATGGCGGCAATCTCGAGGAAGTTGAACAGGTGCGGGCCGCTGAGCACCGGTTTGGCCAGCGCAGCAGGCTCCAGCAGGTTGTGACCGCCGTTAGGCACCAGGCTGCCGCCCACAAAAGCGATATCTGCCAGCGCATAGAGAAACAGCAATTCGCCCATGGTATCGCCCATCAGCACCGAGACGTCCGGCGTGACAGCCTGCGCGGATGAGCGCCGAACCGTCGCAAAACCCTGCTGCTGACACAGCGCATGCACGCTGTCGAAACGCTCGGGATGACGCGGCACCAGGATCAGCAGCGCATCAGGATGGCTCGTCAATAACGTGCGATGAGCTGAAAGAACGCTTTCATCCTCGCCTGCATGGGTGCTGGCGGCGATCCATACCGGACGCTGCGTCGCCTGCCATTGCTCACGCAAGTGCGCGGCACGTTCCAGCAATTGCGGGTCGATACTCAGGTCGAACTTGATCGAACCGGTCACTGCAACGCACTCGGGACGCGCGCCCAGATCACGAAAGCGCTGCGCCTCGACTTCTGTCTGCACCGCGAACCAGGCCATTTGCGCCAGCATCGGCCGGGCAAGCTTGGCAAAACGTGCGTAGCCCCTCGCCGAGCGCTCCGAAAGCCGCGCATTGGCGAGCACCACGGGGATCCCGCGCAGGGCGCATTGGTGGATGTGGTTGGGCCACAGCTCGGTTTCCATGATGATGCCCAGCCGGGGCTGCACATGATCGAGAAAACGCCCTGCCGCCCAAGGCAAGTCATACGGCAGGTAGCAATGCTGAATGCGCGGTTCGCTGGCGAACAGCGCCTTGATTCGTTCCGAACCTGTGGGCGTCATGCAAGTCACAGTGATCGGCAGTTGGGGGTATTGCAGCAGCAGCGCGCGAATCATCGGCGCGGCCGCGATGCTTTCGCCCACTGACACCGCATGCACCCAGATACCACCGCGCTGCATGGCAGGCAGGCCGCTGGCGAACCGCTCGCCGATGCGCTGGCGATACGCCGGAGCCTTGCGCGCACGTAACCACAGGCGCAGGGCAACCAGTGGCAGGCCGAGATGAAACAGTAGGGTATAAAGGGTTCTATTCATGGGCGCGGAGTTTATCAGCCCGCCATCACAAGTCGCTAGAATGCGCAGCCTGACGAAAAGGAATGCACCATGAACGCTTATTATCTGCTGGCTATCGCCGTCTGCGCAGAAGTCATCGCCACTACTTCCATGAAAGCCGTGAAAGGGTTCAGCACTCCCCTGCCGCTGTTGCTGCTGATCACTGGTTATGCGATTGCATTCTGGATGCTGATTCTGGTGATGCGCACGATCCCGGTCGGCATCACCTACGCCATCTGGTCGGGCATGGGCATTGTCATGGTGAGCATTGCGGCGTTCTTCATCTACGGCCAGAAACTCGACCTGCCCGCGTTGTTGGGCATGGGCATGATTGTGGCTGGCGTAGCCGTCATCCAGCTGTTCTCGAAAACCGCCGGGCATTGAAAAGCCGATCCTTTATAATGCTCGTACTTTTTGCTCACTGAGGTGCTCATGCCATCGGTTATTTCCACTGACGTGCTGATTGTCGGGGCTGGCGTAGCCGGTCTATGGCTCAACGCCCGGTTGCGTCGTCAAGGGTTCTCGACAGTGCTGGTAGAAAGCGCCAGCCTGGGTGGCGGGCAAAGCCTCAAGTCTCAGGGGATCATCCACGGCGGTGCCAAGTACGCGCTGCACGGTGCGCTTTCCGGTGCCTCCGAGGCCATCGCCGACATGCCGCGCCGCTGGCGTGAAGCTCTCGATGGCAAAGGCGAGCTGGACCTGTCCGGTGTACGCCTGCTGTCCGAGGCCCACTACTTGTGGTCGCCGGGCACCATCGCCGGCAACCTCACCAGCTTCTTCGCCAGCAAGGCGGTGCGCGGCCGTGTGGATCAGGTCAAGGGCGAGCAACTGCCACCTGCACTGCAAAACCCCAAATTCAAGGGCAAGGTCTATCGCCTCGCGGAACTGGTGGTCGATGTACCGAGCCTGATCGGGCGACTCGCCGAGCTGGCCGGTGACAGCCTGATGGCCGGTCAGAGCATCGAGCCGCTGTACGAGGGTGATGAGCTGATCGGGCTGCGCGTCGATGGGCGCGATATTCATGCCCAGCGCATCGTACTCAGTGCCGGCGGCGGCAATGCCGATCTGCTCAATGCACTTGGCGTGTCGCAACCGCAGATGCAGCGCCGCCCCTTGCACATGGTGCTGGTCAAGGGCCCGACCCTGAAACCGCTGTTCGCCCACTGCCTGGGTGGCGGTCCCAAGCCGCGCATCACGGTCACCACCCACCCTGCGGCTGACGGCCAGTGTGTGTGGTATCTGGGCGGCGATCTGGCTGAGGCCGAGGGTGTGTCGCGCGAGCCGGACGCGCAGATCGCCGTCGCCCGCAAGGAGCTTGAAGCCCTGCTGCCGTGGGTCGACCTGAGTCAGGCGCAATGGGCGACCCTGCGCGTGGACCGCGCCGAGCCTGCCCAGTCGGGGCTGGTGCGGCCAGACAACGCCTTTCTCGACAGCCAGCGTCGCCTGATGGTTGGCTGGCCGACCAAACTGGCACTGGCTCCGGACTTCGCTGACCGGGTTCTGTCGCAGCTTTCGAGAGATGGCATTCACCCGACACCGCAGTCACCGCTGGTTGATGTGCCACGGCCGCCGATGGCCATACCTGTCTGGGATGAGCTGCTGCCATGAGCCTGAAAACCCTGCACGACCTGCATCGCCCGCTCGGCAATAGCGGCCTGAGCGTATCGCCCCTTGGCCTGGGTACGGTCAAACTGGGCCGCGACCAGGGCGTCAAATACCCCAGTGGCTTCAAGATTCCCGATGACCAGCAGGCGCAGATGCTGCTGCGCATGGCCCGCGACATGGGCATCAACCTGATCGACACTGCACCCGCCTATGGCACCAGCGAAGAGCGCCTGGGACCGCTGCTGCGCGGTCAGCGCCAGGACTGGGTGATTGTCAGCAAGGTCGGCGAAGAATTCGACAACGGTCAGTCGAGCCATGACTTCAGCGCTGAGCACACCCGCAAATCGGTCGAGCGCAGCCTGAAACGACTTGAAACCGATTTTCTCGATCTGGTGCTGGTGCATTCGGACGGCAACGACCTGGCGATCCTCAACGAGGCCGAGGTGTATCAGACCCTCGCCGACCTCAAGCGCGAAGGCAAGATCCGCGGCTTCGGCTTTTCCGGCAAGACGGTCGAAGGCGGCCTGTTGGCATTGCGCGAGGGGGATTGTGCGATGGTCACCTACAACCTCAACGAGCAAGGCGAGAAACCGGTGCTGGATTACGCTGCCGCCCACGGCAAAGGCATCCTGGTGAAGAAAGCGCTGGCCAGTGGTCATGTCTGTCTGACGCCGGGCACAGACCCGGTGCAGGCCAGTTTTCAGCTACTGTTTAAACATCCGGCGGTAGCCAGTGCTATTGTCGGCACCATCAATCCGTTGCACCTGGCGCACAACGTTGCAACTGCCGCTGCCGTGATTTGCCGTCAAGCCTGATTGAGGCGGCCGACCCCAACGCAAGAAGGAGCCGTTATGCCGCGAACACTGATCCGCAAGAACCCCAGCAACTTCAAGACCCTGCCGCTGTTTGTCGAGGCCACGCCGGAAGGCCTGAGCTACCAGAGCATCGGCATGCCGATGAACTTCGCGCAGACCTTGCAGCGGCGGCGCAAGATCGACGTGCCAGACACCGAACGTTTCTCCACCGAGCTTGCCAATCTGGGGGTGTCCGTTCGCCTTACCGTCAGCTGGCAGAATCGCGATTACTGGGTGCTGGTTCGCCAGCGTCGCCAGGACCGTGGCGACGTCGTACTCAAGCTGATCTCGGGTTATGTGCCGGCCCACGAACTGACCCTGCCACTGCATACCGCCATTCAGGAAGTGGCCGAAGAGTGCATGATCGAAACGCCTCAGGGCTGGCTGAGTGGACTGTTCAAAGAGACCTGGCTGCCTGCGCCATATGCCGCTGCGCTGCATTATCGCGAGGCCATGCCCTTTCGTCTGAGCCCGCTCTCCGGCGCAGCGCGGCCGGTGCGAAGCGGTAGCCTGACACTGCTGGAACGCCCACGGGCTTATGTGCATTTACCCACCGCGTCCTTGCAGCTGATTTACGACATGCGCCTGGAAATCCCCAAGGAAGCGCGCCCGGTCAGCCTTTTCCATGTCGATGAAGTGCTTGAAAACGATCAACTGGTCGCCCGCCTTAACCGCAGCAAACCCGACCTGTACCTGATGCCGTTGGAAAATGGAGTGCCGCTGCCCGAGCTGTACACGCTCAAGCGCGACAAACTGATCCCGGCTGGCACCCGAGGGCTGTACCTGGCCGAAAGTTTCGCCGCGCAGGATGGCTGGATCGTGCGTGAGGAACGAATTCGCTGGAAAGACTGGCTACGCCAGCAGGGCATGGCCCCACCGGCGAAGAAGTCAGGACTGAAACGCCTGACCGGAAAAGCCCGTGAGCTGCTGCACGCCATGAGCGGCAAGCTATGAGCCTCAAGCCTTTTGATTTGCCTTGGCTTACGGCTTGCAGCTAAAAACTATCCCTGCCCGCGGATCTTCTCGACAATTGCCGTAGTCGAGCTGTTTTCCACCAGCCCCAACACACGCACATCGCCACCGTACGCCTGGACGATATCGGCACCGACCACTTGGTCAACGCCGTAATCACCGCCCTTTACCAGTACGTCCGGTTTGACGTGACTCAGCAGATTTTCAGGGGTGCCTTCAGGGAAGCTGATCACCCAGTCCACTGCACCCAACCCTGCCAGCACGGCCATACGCCGGTCGACACTGTTGATCGGACGGCCCGGCCCTTTCAGGCGGCTGACAGACGCATCATCGTTGACGGCAACGATCAGACGATCACCCTGCGCGCGCGCCTGCTCCAGGTAGGTCACATGACCTGCGTGGAGGATGTCGAAGCAGCCATTGGTGAAGACGATTTTCTCTTTGTGCGCGCGCGCATCATCGACCGCCAGCAATAGTTGCTCCAGCCCCAGCACGCCGCGCTCGGAACCTTCCTCACGCTGAATGGCGCGGCGCAGTTCCGGGGCGCTGATGGCTGCTGTACCCAGCTTGCCGACCACAATGCCTGCTGCCAGATTGGCCAGCGCCACCGCATGCGGCAGTTCCTCGCCCGCAGCAATCGCTGCTGCGAGAGTGGAAATTACCGTGTCACCGGCGCCGGTCACATCGAACACTTCGCGAGCGCGGGCTGGCAGATGCAGCGCCTGCTGATCAGGACGTAGCAGGGTCATGCCATGTTCACCACGGGTCACCAGCAGAGCGCCCAGGTCAAGCTCCTGCATCAGCTGCGCGCCTTTGGTGACCAGCTGTGCCTCGTCTTCACAGTGCCCTACGATCGCTTCGAATTCGCTGAGGTTCGGCGTAATCAGGCTGGCACCGCGATAAATCGTGAAATCCTTGCCCTTGGGATCAGCCAACACCGGGATACCGCGTTTGCGGGCAGCCTGAATCAGTGCCTGATGGTTTCTCAGCGCGCCCTTGCCGTAATCGGACAGGACCAGCACCTTGATGCCATCCAGCAGGCTGTAGACCTCTGCACTCAGTGCCAGCGGGTCAGTATTGAACGCCTCTTCGAAGTCGATACGCAGTAGCTGCTGATGGCGACTGATAACACGCAGCTTGACGATAGTGGGCTGATTGGCAATGCGCTGAAAACGCGCCAGCACACCCGCTGCTTTCAGGCTGTTGGCCAGACTTTCTGCGGCCTCGTCGTCACCCGTCACACCGACCAGCGAAGCCGGTGCGCCCAGTGCAGCGATGTTCAGGGCCACGTTGGCAGCGCCGCCCGGACGATCTTCGATTTGATCGACCTTGACCACAGGCACCGGCGCTTCAGGGGAAATACGCGAGGTGCCGCCATGCCAGTATCTGTCGAGCATCACATCGCCAACCACCAGGACAGGGGCCTGATCAAAGCGCGGCATGGATAACTTCATGGAACTACCCGTACTTTAAAAATAGACAGGGGCGGAATCTTAGCACAGGGGTTTATAACCGACAGGCTGTTGAATCACACCGCCCGAAGGCAGGCAGGCCGCAGGGGCCCGCCCGGTGAGAGCGAGGTCAGACTGCGCCGACAGGTGCCGGCTCGTCCAGACCCATGGCATGCAGACGGGCGTAATAGCCGTTCTGTGCCAACAGCTCGGTATGCGTGCCGCGCTCGACGATCTGCCCGGCGTCCATGACCAGAATCATGTCGGCCTTTTCGATGGTCGAAAGGCGGTGAGCGATGACTAGCGTGGTTCGGCCCTTCATGACGTGATCCAGGGCCGCCTGGATGTGGCGTTCGGACTCGGTGTCGAGCGCCGACGTAGCTTCGTCGAGGATCAGCAGCGGTGCGTTTTTAAGCAGTGCGCGAGCAATGGCCAGACGCTGCCGCTGACCACCGGACAGCAGCACGCCGTTTTCGCCCACCTGAGTATCGAACCCCTGCGGCAACTGGTCGATGAACTCTTTGGCATAGGCATCGGCGGCGGCCGCTTCGATGTCGGCACGCGGAGCACCTGCCAGATCGCCATAGGCAATGTTGTTGGCGATCGTGTCGTTGAACAGCGTGACGTTCTGGTTGACCTGGGCTATGTGCCTGCGCAGGTTGCGCAGGCGGTAATCATTGATTTCAACGCCATCGAGCAGGATGTTGCCCATCTCGTGCCCGTAAAAACGCGGTATCAGATTGGCCAGGGTCGATTTACCGCTGCCGGAACGGCCTACCAGCGCAATCATCTGCCCAGGCGCTGCGGAGAAACTGATGTCGTTCAACACCTGACGCTCGGTCTGCGGGTAGAAGAAGCTGAGGTTCTTCACCTCAAGGTGGCCGGTCACGCGATCACGCTCGATGGTGCCGGTATCGACTTCTTCTTCCACGTCCAGTTGTTCGAAGATGCTCTCGGCCCCAGCGACGCCTTTCTGGATCGTCGAACTGACTTCCGACAGCTGGCGAATCGGCTTGGGCAGCAGACCGGCCGCTGTGATATAGGCAACCAGATCGCCCGCGGTGGCATCGCCTCGCAGGAACAGCACCAGAAACATCAGCACCGCCATGGCGCTGTAGATCACCAGTTGCAGCATCGGCGTATAGATGGCACCGGTTTTGGTCATGCGCAGTTGTTTGCGTGTGTTGCTGTCACTGGCCTGAGCGAAGCGGTTCTGTTCGTAGGACTCGCCACCGAAGCTGCGTACCACGCGATAGCCCTGAATGGTTTCCGAGGCAACGTGCGTAACATCGCCCATCGCTACCTGAATCTTCTTGCTCTGCTTGCGGAATTTCTTGCTTGCGCTGCCGACCATGACGGCAATCAGCGGCAGGATGGCGAGCATGACCAGAGTCAGCTTCCAGTTCATCATCAACAGATAGATGAACAGGAACACCACGGTCAGACCTTCACGAATCACCACTTTGATGGCATCGGTGGCGGCACCGGTGACCATCGTGACGTTGAACGTGATACGCGAGATCAGGTGGCCGGAGTTGGTGGTATCGAAGTAACGATTGGGCAGTACCAGCAGCTTGTTGAACAGCTCCACCCGCAGGTCATGGACCAACCCGAGAGACACCTTGGCCAGGAAGTAGTTACCCAGGAAAGAGCCAAGCCCCTGCCATGCGGCGATCAGAACGATCAGCAACGGCACTGCCTGCAACAGTTGCAGCTCACGCAGATAAGGCACATTGGGGAACAGCACGGCTTCAGGGTTGGTCAGGCCATCGACGAAGTATTTCAGGATGCCGGCAAGCATTGGCTGGGTCGAGGCGAAGATCACGAAACCAATGATGCTGAGCAGGAAGATGCCCACATACGGACGCACATAAGACAACAAACGGAAATAGATTTTCACGCTGGAAGTCGAGGACGATTCGGTGGTTGTCATGAGAATCCGTCGTATTAAAAAGAGGCCGAATTGTATCACAGCAGTTTTCGCGGCTGCCTGCTGCGGTAACATAGGCGGCTCGTCCATTCCCAAGGGTTTCTGACCGCTGCTTGAAGCCTGCAAATCCGGCTTCTGTATGACGACCAGTAGCCCTTGGGGCGTAAAAACCGGAGTATCGATGCAAGCGCTTGACCACGCCCATTACCTTGATCTGGTTCAAGGTGCCGAAGTGCTTGAAGCCGATGGCACGGGCGACAAAGTACTACGTCTGCGTGACGGCTCCATGTTGAAATTGTTTCGCCGCAAACGCCTTGTCAGCTCGGCAGCCTGGTATCCCTATGCCCAACGCTTCGCAGACAACTGTGAAACGCTGATCAAACGCGGCATTCCCTGCCCGCGCATACGCTCGGTAAGCCGCATCGCCGAAATCGAGCGCGATGCAGTGCATTATGATCCGCTGGCAGGCTTCACCCTGCGCCAGCTATTGGGCAGTGCGGTGGCCGACGACAAGCTGCGCAGGCAACTGGGAAGCTTCATTGCTCACCTGCATGAAAAGGGCATCTACTTTCGCTCGGCCCATCTTGGCAACGTTATCCTCACACCGGAAGGCAGCCTCGGCCTGATCGACATTGCCGACATGAAAACCTATCGCCGCGCATTGCGCAAAAGCCTTCGCTTGCGCAACTTCAAACACATGTTGCGCTATCAGGAAGATCGCCAATGGCTGCTGGATAACGGCAACCCGGCGTTTCTGGATGGCTATATGAGCGCTCAGAGCCTGTGCGACACCAGCGAACTGGTCCAGGCTATTCAGTAACGCTTTCACTAAAAGAATGGCCGCTTTCGAAGCGGCCATTTTTTATCTTACTGCTGCTGCCTGAGCCGATGCGCCTGCACAATACGGCCCAGCACCATCGTTGCCGGTAACAACACCAGCACCCAGAGCTCATCCGGGTTACCGACCAACTGGCCACCGTCAAAGTTGAGCATCAACAGCGCACAGGCCAGGTAAAGGCCCCAGGCATCACCGTTGCGCAAGGCGTTCCACAGCGTCATCGCCATCACGACCAGAAACATCACCAGCGAAGCCGCGCCGGTGTACAGCCCCAGCGACACGAAAATGTTGTGCGGATGCTGAATGGGCATACCGCCCGTCAGAGTCTGGGTGGTATAAAAATCGACACCACAACCCAGCACCCAGCCGCAGCGACGCCATTCACCGGTCATGATTTCAAACAGCTCGACGCGATAGGAGTCACCTCTGACCATCAGCAGAGCGACCCACTGCTCATCCTTCACAAGCCAGAAACCTATGGCAGCCACAACGCCCGCCACCAGCAAGGCCACGGCAGTGCGCAGTGGAAAGCGGTAAAGCGAATATGCTGTGCAGATGGCAAACAGGAAGGCTGCGCCCACCAGCGCGGTGCGGGTCTGGACGACGAAAGCCGTTAACACCAGAGTAACAAGAACTGCAGACACCGCTTCAATCCAGCGCCGCTCTCTGGCCCATAGCGGCAGTGCCAGGGCGAGGCTGCAAACCAGCCATGCGCTGGTGTAGATCACATTCTCCATACGCCCCGGAAGAATGGCCACACGCTGACCGAACTCGAATTTCCCGGTTACCCAGCTGTAAATGCTGCTGAGCAGAATGTACAGGCAGATGGCCCAGAACATGCCGCGCACGAACAAACCGCGCCGGAAGAAACCGTTTTCCGTAATACCGGCCACGACAAAGACAAACAGGCTGACGTAGACAATATGCTTGTAATACTGGAACTCCTGCGCTTGCAGCGCCGGCACCAGAAAACACGCCATGAATACAGCCCAGGCTATGCCCAGCGGCTCTGCAAACACCCCGGCGCCGCGGTACTTGATCAAGAAGAACAAGCCCGGCAAGGCGGTGAATGCGTAAAACAGATTGTTGGTGATCTTGGCTGACGGGTTAAGAATGAAACTCAGCAGGAAGACAACAATCGCTACGGTGAAATACGTCTGTACTTTGTTGCTGGGGATTGTGATTCGGTCAACTGACATTATTGAGCAACCAACCTGTTACCAGACCAGCAAGCACAGCGATGATCAGCTTGACGCGATCACGACGCTTGCGACGCTGTTTGTCGAGCCGCTCCTGCGGCACCACCACATGCTCACCGAACCCGGTGTGCAATACGGCATCATTTTCCAGAATCAGAGCGTAACGGTTTTGCGACGCGAATAATTGTGAAAGTTTCTTCTCGCCACCATGCTCGGCATACGGTGCATGCTGCTGGTAATCAGCCAGGCGGCGCAGCCCGGGATTGAAGGAAAAACCCTGCCACTCCGGCTTGTGCGAGCCCAGTTTGTAAAACGGGATACCCTCGACCACTTCACGCTCGTTCAGGTAAACGTAAGGGCTGTGGATACGCAGATCATGATTGTAGCTGCGCAACCAGACCTGCAAGGCTTGAGGGTCGTGTTCCAGCAGCGTCATCGACTCTTCGATGAAGTGCGGGCGGTAGAAATCCCAGTCGTCTTCGCAATGGAACACCCAGGACGTTTCGATCAGCGAATAGGCCGCATCGACAGAGCGCATCTGCCCCAGCTTGGGGTTGTTGATGATGAAGCGCGTATGCGGGTGCCAGTGCTCGGGAATGCACGCCTGGACCCGGGCATCGCCGGAGTCTTCGGTAATCAGCACATGGCGTATGGGCGCAGTGTTGAAATGGTCGAACGTTTCCAGAGTGCGCTTCAACAGGTCGAACCGACCACAACTGGTGACAACCAGCGTAATGTCGCTGTTTTCGCTGAATACCATCATTCGTTCCCAATCATTGAATATTCATAATTCCCTACCATCCCAATCGTGACCGCAGGCGGTCGAGCCAGCTCATCGCCGGCATGCTGCGCAGCGGCGAATGCATTGCGTCCACGATGGCTTTTCCAAGGGCATGGAATGTAAAGCGTTCTTCGACCAAAGTCTGCCCATTACAGGATATTTCGCTGGCCAGCACGGTGTTCTCGCGCAACATCGCCAGCTTTTCACGAAGCTGGGGAATGTCGCGATAGAGCACGATGTTGTGCATGTCGACAAAGCCCAGCGCGCGATTTTCTTCAGCGCCCTGATCAAAGGCCAGTAGCACGCAACCGCAGGCCATGGCCTCGAAATTCTTGATCATGTACTCGCCCATGCCGACATCGGCACTGACGAAAAAGCGGATGCGGTTAAGGGTGTCGCAATACTCTTCCCCGGACTTGGTACGCGTGACGAGCAGATTCTCGACCTGCCCCAACTCATCCAGCAACGCCTTGCGGCCGCTGTAGGCCACACTGTTGGTGCTGCCCACGAACGCCAGTTCGATGTCACGCTCACGCGCCTGAAATTGCAACAGGCTCTGGTCATAGCCCTTGGGCACGAACACCGCGTCGAAGCCTTCCTGGCGCAGGCGCTCGCTGACCATGAACCCCGAGCAGATCACCCGCGCCCAAGGCAGCTTGCGATAGTGCGCACTGAACTTACCGGTGTATTTGCAAGGAATGTAGTTCTGGTAGGCATCGTGTTCAAGGATGACCAGGTTGGGAATCGTGCGGATGAAGCCGACCTGACGCACTTCCTGCTTGAAGCGCAGGAAAAACACGATCCGGTCATAACGGCTGACGTCCACTTCGCGGCGGAAATAGCCACGCAGGTTGCGTTGCTCCGCGGAACTCAGCCAGCGCACATCGCATTCGCAGTGTGCCGCGATGCCGTCATAGAGACGGTCCAGAATCGCACGCTGCTCTTTCTGGACCAGAAGTAGAACTTTCATGGTTTTCCTTGCAGTACTGCGCCTGCTGAATCAGATGTCACGGCTGCGCCAGAACAACTCGTGTCGTCGCACAGCTTTGCGGAAGAATTCGTTTTCGCCTTCGGCCGGCCAGTGGCGACCGGCCAGAACGCGTTGCAACGTACGGCGCACACGGCGTTTGAACGGCATCGGCGGCAACAGGTCATGCATCATACCCAGCGCCATTGCCTTGTCGCGTTGGGCCGCAACCGATAAGTGCAGGCTGTACGGTACCAGCGGCAGACTGGCATCGAATACCGGCGGCAGGCTGATGCCACTGTAGGCATCGCCCATTGGCCAACGGTCGTTGTCGTGCAAGTGGTTGGCGTAACCGAGCACCACGTCTGGCTGCCATTCAAGACCGGCCAGCGCTTCACGCACGGCTGCCTGGGCACAGATATGGTCGGGATGCGGATCGATGGCCGGGTGCGGCATGACAATAACCTGCGGCCTGGCCTTGAGGACCAGTGCACGCAGGTCGGCGAGCAGGTTATTCCAGGTTGGCAGGCCGTCATCGCCGGGCAATGGCAGCGTATTGAACTGGCGAAACAACCGCGTATCGGTCAGATCCGCCTCACGCGAGGCGACCGGCGTATCCGGCGCAGCCTGCATGGCGGGCAGTTGCAGGCAGAAATAGCCCAATTGCACACACTGCGACTCGGGCACCCCGCCCCAGCGCGCCACGGCGATACTGTCCCAGGCCCGCAAGCGGCCCTTCATGCGCGCAGCTTCGGCGCGCTGCATGCCCATCTGGCGATAATGTTCAGCCTCGATCTCACCGGCGGTCAGCGTGACAATCCAGGCTTCCTCGGCCTGGCTGTAAAGCCCGAACGCGGCGAGCTCGGCATCGTCGGCATGCGGCGCGATGACCATGACACGCTGCTTTCGCGCATCCGCCTGACGAAACAGCCAGAGGCGCGGCGTACCGGCAAGACGACAGAAACGTCCGCGCAGTTGCAGGGCACCCGCAGCCAGCGGCTCGCCAAGACCGGTCAGGTTCAGATAACGCACGCCGCAAACGCCACGCTCGAAGGCCTGCCGGTCACTCAAGGCCTGCCCCTGCAACTCCACCACCGGGTCGAGAAAACGTCCCAGCCAGGTGCTTTTTACTGTCAGTGCCAGTATCAATGTTTCGTCGCCGTTCAGTTGCACGGCGGGGTCGATCAGCAACGTGCCACCGTCCAGACGGACGCCTGGTACTTCGCTGTCGGCCGGAAAACTGTACTGATAGTCGTCGGTGGGTGAATAAAACAGATGATCGGCAAACCAGGCTTCATGGGCGACCCATGCGCAAACAGCCACGAGCGGCACCAGCCACCAGACCGTCAACACGCCGATGGCAATCAACAGCAGCAGGCCACCCAGTAACGCCAGCCGCTTGTTACGGCGATGGCGCTTGAGCAACTGTTGCTTGCGACTCAAATCTGGAACACCGGAACGGGGTTGCACCATCGGTCCTTGTACTCGCGGTCGGCACGACCAAAGGAAAAACGCAGTGATTTGCCCAAGGCGCGGGCGTTCTCCCAGGCGGACTGGGTATTGACGAAACTCAGCACGCTGCCTGGGCTGAAGTCCCGGGTTTCGGGATCGACACCGCCGTTGACGTACTCGATGCTGACCCACTGCGGCGCTTCGACGCGATACACCAGTTGAATGGCAATCGGCGCATCGTTGAGAAACACCACCGAACCGATCAGCAGTTCACGCAGCAATTCGATGACCTCGGCCTTGTGCCGGGCACCGGTGGCCTCAAAGCCCCAGCGACGCTGAAACAGATCGCAATACATACTCGCCAGCTCGGCGCTGCTGAACTCGCTGACAGGTCTTACCGTACCGCCAGCCTCCTCCAGCAAGCGAAGTTCACGACGCTGGTTGTAACGAAATTTCTTGGACAGTTCTTCGGGCGTACGCGCCATCGCCAGCGATTCGGTCTGCGGCCTGAAGGTGCTGATGCGCCCCTCGTTGAGCGCAGACACATAGCGGGCACGATGGCGGACCGGGACCTGAATATCGTCGGCCACCGGCAAAATCAGTTCGGCGTTGCCCAGATCGAACAGGCCTTTCTTGCCGTGACGCTTGAGTTCGTCCTTGGACAGCGCCAGCGAACGCCCCCAGGTGGCAATCGCTGCCTTTACTTCGCCGCCCTGCTCCCAGGCCAGATAACGCACAGCAATACCGGAAAATTCCGACAGGCGCGCAACGACCAGCGGATGAGTGGCTACGCTGCCACCCAACCGTTGCCATGCCTGCTCGTAAGCAGCCGCGTCGATCTGCACCCAGCCACGCTCGCGCCAGCCTTTGAATCGATTGAGCATCAGGCCCCCGCCGTCAGGCTGGAGACTTGCGGCAGCCGCCAGAAGACATCGCGCACAGCATGATCGGAAAAGCGTTCGCGCAAACGCAGCAACATGCGCTCGGCGCAGTCCTGACGCTGCTCGGCGTCAAGACCGGCCATGTGTACCAGGCCGTGCGCCAGGCTGTGAACATCACCCAGCGGGAACAGCAGACCCACGTCTTCGACCACTTCCTTCGCGCCGCCGCAGGACGTTGCAACCAGTGGCACACCGGCCACCATCGCCTCCAGAAGGACCATACCGAACGGCTCGTGGTCAGAGCTCAGGGCGAATACATCGAACGCCTTGAAGTAGCGGCGGGCGTCAGGCACCTGCCCAAGAAACAGCACGTGCGGACCAATGCCCAGCTCCAGCGCAAGCGCCTTGAGGTTTTCTTCCAGGCGGCCCTTGCCGAGAATCACCAGCTGGCTGTTCTCGGGAAGATTGGGCAGCGCTTCGGCAAAGCCGCGCAACAGCGTGGCCTGATCCTTGTCCGGATGCAGGCGACCGACGTTGGCGACGATCCAGGCCGAGGCAGACAGACCCAGCTCTGCGCGGGCATCTTCAGCGGAAAACTGACTGCCCTGCAGTTGCTCGACGTCGATCCGGTTGTACAACGTCTGAATGCGCTCGGCCGGCCACTTGGGCAGGCTGCTGCGCATGTCGTCGCGGACCGCATCGGAAACACCGAGTAGGCTCAGGCGCTTGCGAAACAGGTTGGCGAACAGCTTGCGACTGCGCCGGTGGTAATCGCCGAACGCATGATGCACACCGATCACCGGTAACTTCGTCGCCAACAGGGCGATGTACACCGGCTTGAAGCGGTGCGCGATGCAAAAGCTGAACGAGCGCGTCGCGGCAATTTTGCGCAGGTCACGGATGGCACCCAGCTTCAGGCCACGAATGGCGCTGGAGCTGTATTCCATGAACAGCACTTCGTCCGAGCCGCAGTCGGCGACTACGTCGGGGTCGGCGGCGCCGGTCAGAAACACCGTCGTCACCCGATAGCCCTTGCCGGCAAACAGACTGGCGTATTGCCGTGCGCAGTCCAGAAACGGCCCATCATAGCCGTGACAGAACTGCAGTACGTGACGTTCAGCCGAGCGTGTCATAAGCCTCGACGCCCTCTTTGACCACCAGGATGTCTTCCATGATCAGGTACTCGAGGTCCGAGCCGAAGAACATGTTCAGCGCATCGGTCGGCGAGCAGATCATCGGTTCGCCACGGCGGTTGAGCGAGGTGTTCAGGGAAACGCCATTGCCGGTCAGTTCTTCCAGCGCCTTCATCATGTCGTAGTAGCGCGGGTTGTATTCGCGCTTGAGCACCTGGGCACGGGAAGTGCCGTCTTCATGGACGACTTCCGGAACACGGGTTTTCCACTCTTCCGCCACTTCGAAGGTGAAGGTCATGAACGGTGCCGGGTGATCGATCTTGATCATCTGCGGCGCGACGGTGTCGAGCATCGACGGGCAGAAAGGCCTCCAGCGCTCGCGGAACTTGATCTGATGGTTGATACGGTCGGCTACCCCGGTAACGCTCGGGCAACCGATGATCGAGCGACCACCCAGCGCACGCGGACCGAACTCCATGCGTCCCTGGAACCAGGCAACCGGGTTGCCCTTGACCATGATTTCGGCAATCCGCTGTGGCGTATTGTCGATCTGACGCCAGACCGGCTTGCTCGGGTGCCGAGCACAGGCCGCGATCACGTCTTCGTTGCTGTACGCCGGGCCAAGGTAGACGTGTTCCATCTTCTCGACCGGCACACCGCGAGCGTGGGACACATAAGCCGCGGCACCAACCGCCGTACCGGCATCGCCGGACGCAGGCTGCACGAACAGTTCCTTGACTTCAGGACGGGCAATGATGCGCTGGTTGAGTTTGACGTTAAGCGCACAGCCACCGGCGAAAGCGATCTTGCCGGTCTCCTTGAGGATGTCACCCAGGTAGTGATCCATCATCTGCAACGCGAGCTTTTCGAACAGTGCCTGCATGCTCGCGGCATAGTGAATGTAGGGCTCGTCGGCTACGTCGCCAACGCGTTTCGGGCCGAGCCACTCGATCAGCTTCGGCGAGAAGTAGAAGCCCTTGCCGTTCTCTTTATAGCGACGCAGGCCAATGACATTGGCCAGCTCGGTATTGATGATCAGCTCGCCGTTCTCGAACGTGGCCAGACGCGAAAAATCATACTTGCTGGCATCGCCGTACGGTGCCATGCCCATCACCTTGAATTCGCCGTCGAGCATCTCGAAACCGAGGAATTCGGTGATAGCGCCATACAGGCCGCCCAGCGAGTCCGGATCGAAGAATTCCTTGATCTTATGGATCTTGCCGTTTTCGCCATAGCCGAAGAAGGTCGTGGCGTACTCACCCTTGCCGTCGATGCCCATGATCGCGGTTTTCTCGGTGAAACCGGAGCAGTGGTAGGCGCTGGATGCGTGGGCCAGGTGATGCTCGACCGGCTCGATCTTGATCTTTTTCGGATCGAAGCCCAGTTGCTCGAGGCACCAGACGATCTTGTTGCGGTAGCGCTTATAGCGGCGGTTGCCCATCAGCAACGCATCAAGGGCGCGATCCGGCGCGTACCAGTAGCGCTTGGCGTAGTGCCAGCGGGCCTTGCCGAACAGGCTGATGGGGGCGAACGGAATTGCAACCACGTCGACGTCCGAAGGCTTGATGCCTGCCTGTTCCAGACAGAACTTCGCCGACTCGTAGGGCATGCGGTTCTTCGCGTGTTTGTCACGAACGAAGCGCTCTTCTTCAGCCGCTGCTATCAGCTTGCCGTCGATATAAAGCGCTGCGGAAGGATCATGGCTAAGGGCGCCGGACAGGCCAAGGATCGTCAATGCCACTAGGGTCTAGCCTCTTTAGTCTGCATGCAGGCGCATTGCGCCCGAGAAAAGGTGTGCCCCCGCACAGCGGGCTGAGGGCAGCTAAAGGGCGGGATTATAACGTAATGACCAAGGATTGGCTCGACGCGCTGAAATGTCATCGGGGATGCCCGCCAGACGGCGTAGGAAACATCTCTTTCTCAGCATCAATAACTATCTACGACCTGACGCCCGTTGCTTCTGATTAATTGAGGCCCATCGTCGCCGGCCCGACGGCCGTCGCTCAAACCTCAGCGCCTGAAGCGCGCAATGGAACGCCTGTCATGACACAAACACTGTCCTCTTTGGCTATAACGCCTACACCACTGAAACCTGCCGATACCTGGCCTGCCGCCTCCGCCGCACTGAAAAGGCTCGATGAACTGCGCACACTTCTGGCCATCGAGCTGAAGGCCCAGCCTGGCCCGGGCGAAGCGCTGTTGACTGCGCTTGGCGGTTCCGATGTTTCTGAACGGGAACTGGAAATATTCAGCCTGCTGCAACAGACCGATGACTACTGGACAGACCCTGGCAAAAACGCTGAAAGCCGCCGCGACCGGCTTGTACCTGCCTTGCAGCGAGCCTTGCGTGATGAAGCCAGCGTCAGGATTCACGAGCGTGATCTGGAGAGTGGCTATCTTGTCTGCCTGCCGGACTCGCCCGATCAAAGCCCGGCGCTCACTTACGCCTCGCTGCATGTGCAACTGCACGATGACGAACACGTTGAAATGGCAGGCGCGCTGGCGATATCCGAGGAACAGGGACGCACGCTGCTGATGTTACCCGGGCTCGGTATCATGGGCTTTGCCACGCAGGCCCTGATGCTCGCAACCCTGACGCGCTGGCTCAACACAGCGACGTTGCAGGATGCTCTTCTGAACACGATGGAAAGGCGTCATCAAGATCAGCTTTTCAAGATCATCCAGGACGCCGACCTTTACCTTGAGCCATTCAAGGCTGAAGACCTGCAACTACAGCCGGTCACCACCCCCCCCTTCATGCATGCCCTGGATCGCCTGCTGAACAAGCAGCGCAATGACATTCGCCATGCGTGCGAACGACCTGATACTGAAGACCGGGCAACACGTCAGGCGCTGATTCAGGCAGCCATCGACATGCGCCGCCTGCTTGGCCCTGCCTACATGCTCGAACTGCGCGAACTGACCAACAGGCAACGTCAGTATCATCGAAGCCTGCCGGACTGGATGAAGATAGCCAGCGAAGCCGACCTGCAGACCTATGCCTGGCACTTGCGACACTACGATGAGGCGCATGCAGCGATGCTCAGCGTACTGGGCATCGCGGCCTCTCCAGAACATTTTGCCGAAGCACGTTTGCGCACCCGGCTGGCCGATGACCTGGGCCATGACCTGGACCCACGCGCATTGACCATCGACACGCGGCGCACGCTGCCATCCACGAGCGAGACCTACCGCGTGACATGCTCACTGGTCGAGCTGGCACTCTATGGCCTGCACCCGGAAGACGAGAGTGCAGGCTCGGACTTTATCGATCACACCGTTATCACTCTTGATGGCAAACCGCTTGATGCAGCCTGCTCGGCATTGAATCCGGCTTACCTTGCCGGAGTGATCGATGAGCTCGATCTGCGGGCGGAGTTTGGCGAGTTTCAACGCAAGGCTTACCAGCAAGAGCACAACCGGCAAATGCTCTGCGCACTGGCGCGAACCCGACTGACCGCGCAGGGTTGGGCGGCGAAGATGCAGGGGCATATCCAGCCCGGTGATTTCGCCATGGTCGCGGCACTGACCGGCCCGGCAGCGCGCGCATCCGATCCAGCATTGCGTGTACAACAGATCAAACTCAACAACCGCAACGTGATGGCCAGATTGCTGGTGTTTCGCAAGCAGGGTGCCGAGGGGCGTACGCAGCGGCTGATCATGGTCGCCACCGATGCACCCGGGCAGCAGTACTTCAAAGCCTTCGACACTGAAACCCAACTGCTGCACGAGGTGGTCGGCTGGACTGCTTCGCCATCAATGGTCAACTACCTGCTCGATCAGGTGGAAGTGGATGCCCGTGCGGCACTGGCAGAGCAACTGACGGCACTGGCACTCAAACCCCAGCCTTCGAAAGACTTCATTCAGTTTATTGATCATGCGGACTGCGAGTCGGCCTTGCGCCGCTTTACCGACGAACAGACCCGCATATTGCTTTCCGAACAGGCCAGGCATACGCCGGACTGGTACCTGCGCGCCAGTCGCGCCCAGCGCCGGGAACTGTTGGCCCTTGAACAGGCCATTGGCGGAGCGCTCGACAACTATCAGGCGCAGCCACACACGGGAGTCAAGCCATTCCAGGATTACGTACACCAACGTGCCAGCCAGCAAATCGGCAAGCTGCTGAACGTACCAGCCGGCACGGTAGACCCCGACCTGATCGTAATTACTACCGAGCGCGAAACACTGACCTACACCGACATGCTGCTCAATGGCTATGACGACAGCATTGACCCCTTGCGTGCTTCCGCAGCAACCAACGCGACGTTCAGCGGCCCGGAAGGCATCGACGTGAGCGCGCTGTCAGCTGCTGCCGTTGCAGGTTCGGTGCGCGGTCAGTGGCTGGCGGACGAGTACATTGCCTTGATCAGAAACACCCTGCTGAACAGCGAAAGCGAAGGCTATGCCTATCGTCGCCAGTTCAGCGTGATGATCACGCAACTGCAGATGCAGGCAGCGGCATTGCGCAGCGTGCTGAAAGGTCATATCGAAGCAGCGCACTATGCGTGGTTGAAACAATCTCTGGATAACGCCCACCTTGACGACACCGCCTCCCGCGAGCGATATCCCCTCTACCCGCTGCAAGTGCATGTGGACAAACCGTTTATCGCCTCGGGGCTGACCGGCGTCGATCAACTGGTCATCCCCAGCACGCTGCTCACCCACGTCGAAACCGTGCAGGGCTGCCTGGTGATCCTGCCGACACAGACTCGCCATGCTGCGCTGCTCTACACGCCACAGGCGCCTGACGGTATCGAGTTTCGTCTGTTCAGCGACTTTGTGCGCTCGCTCGTTAGCGAAGGCATGATCGATTACTACAAGGATCGCTGCCGGATCAAGACGCGCCGAACCTTGTCGTTCTTGCTCCGCGACATGCAGCAGGGTAAGGCCAACAAACCTCCGGTCATTCCCAAGGCATTCATTTCAGACTTCGCCGATACCTGTTTCAACAGGCCGCTGGAGCGCAGGTTGCGTGATGTGGAAGAGACCACCACCGGCCGCAACGACATGCTCGTCCGGCTGATCCGGGTCAGCGTCGAGATAATTGCTACCGCCTTGACCCTGCCGTTCCCACCGGCAAGCTTTGCGGTTGGCAGCCTGCTTTCATTGCATGACAGCGGGCAGGCAGTTGCCGCCTTGACTGAAGGCGACCAGCAACGCGCTGCAACATACATGCTCTCGGCACTCTTCAACGGCATCGGCGCAGGCAGCGACTTGTTGGTTGGCATTAAGGGCTTCGGCGGCGTATTGCATCAGCTTGAGCACGGTCATCAATCAGCGCCGGTCCTGCGCTCGTTCCAGCGCCAGTCCTCGCTGCCGCGTTACGAGGACCTGTACCCGGTTGAACTGCAGGAGCAGGTTTTTCTGATCGGCAAGCCCAACGCCCATGGTCACGCTGCAGTTTTCCATGCACCCCACGTCGCCTCGGCGCCCCCGATGGCAACCGGTCAGTTCGCCCTGCGAGAAGCCGCTGGTGCCTGGCAGCCACTCCTGCCACCGCCCAACGCCTTGGCGCGCGCGCCTTCCGGGCTGCGCACCGACCTGGCAGTCGACGTTTCGCTGGATAACGTGCCACGTATCACCGACGGCCACGCGAAAGGCGTGTACGCACTCAACGGAAAAAATTACATCAGGTTGTCAGGCAACACCTTTCAGGTTCAATACGATGCGCATCTGCGCTGCTGGCAGATCATCGATCCGGCCAATCCATTCGCATTCTTCGGCAAACAGCCGGTTCGCCTGAATGAACAGGGCCAGTGGCTGGTCGTCGACCGGCGCTTGCGCGGCGGCGGGCTGGACGGTCCGGGGAACTATAGGCCACTGCCTGAAGATGCCGCCGCAGGCTCGCTCAACACGTTGATCGACTATGAGATGCCAAGCACCATGAGAGCGCATCTGGACATCGTCATCAGCAAGGAAGTCTTTGACCCGACCGGCGCAGGTCTGGAAATCTATTTCGAGACCTATTTCACGGAAATACGCCAGACCTTTACAGCGTTTCGGGAAAAGCTCTACCAGGACGCTCAGGCATTTTTTGCCCGATTTTCTCCGCCGCCCAGGCCGACACTGCCCGCTTATGGCCTGCCCGGTAGAGTCGAGACGCTGATCGAGCACATCTTCACGCACAGCAACGGGTTGGTTTTCAGCGAGGCCCCAAAGTCGGTAGCCAGCAAGCGCCTGCTCCTGCTTAACATGCCTTTGCTGGCAGAACAGCGTGTCGAGGTCCTGTACATCGAACACCTGCTCACCGACAAACACCTGCTTAAACTAAACAGATATCGCCATCTGGGCAAAAAGAGTCGCTCTGGCTCTCATGAGCTCAAGTACTACCTGCACGACGTCAATCGCGGCGCCTTGAACAACTCGAGCAGCGAATACGACTACTACCACCTGATCAAGGAAGCCCACCGTCACGGCATCGAAGTGCGCCCGTTCAGCTCGTCGATAAGCTACCCGTTTTTCGGCCATTCGGTGCTGGCCGCCGCTGATGATCCGGCAGCGGCCAGCAAAATGAGCAACTTCTTCGGGCACAGGCTCATCAGCCAGGACATCGCACCCGGCTCTTCCAAACGCTGGGTCGCACTGCTCGACCAGAAACTTGCCACGACGCATGATCAGGCGCCCGGCATTGCCGAGATGCAAGGAGTCGTCAGTGTGCATGTTCAGGACATACCGGCAGGACGCCCGACCCGCATAAGTGAAGGTACCAACGGGCCGCATCAAAACACGCCGACTCGCTGTGACTTCACCATTGCGTTTGCCGACCCTGCACTGCCGGGCGTTCCGCTGCCCCCCGCCACCCCTGTGGATGACATGCTGATCCGCGAGCTGAGGGGCTCCGTTGCCGAGGGCGAGCATTGGGCGGGCCAGTACGGGTTTGTCCACGGCGAAAACACTACCTGGCTACGCGTACCACCCGAAGAGTGGACTGCCGACAGCCCGATGACAGCGATCCAGCAATCCTTGGCCGACGCGACCTATGAGATGCCGCTTGATACCAGAACGACGCTTCATACATTGGCGAACTTCGAAAGGAAAGGGCTCGACATGGAGTATTTCTTTGAAGACACAAAACTCGACACTGTTCGCAATACGTTCGCCCAGCGCCGCAAAAATCTGCAAAAGGACGCCGCCACGATCAGATCAGCCCAACTGCCACCTCGCCCGACATTGCCAGCCATCGAGCCACAGACGAGCACGGCGGGGCTGCTTGAAACCCTGTACCGTCACACGGAAGGCATCGTTATCGGCGAGTCGCATTTTTCTGTTTCGAGCAAGAAACTGATCATCGACAACCTGCCATTGCTGGCGCGGCAAAACGTCAAGACGTTGTACATGGAGCACCTGCTGACCGACCTGCATCAGGCGGACCTGGATCGTTTCTTCGAAACCGGCCAGATGAGCAAAACGTTGCTGCATGACCTGAAAATCCTGGACCGTGGGCATCACACCGACCCGGACAAGGTCTATAACTTCGAACAACTGATCATCAAGGCGCGGCAGTACGGCCTGGAGGTCCGCGCTATCGACTGCGCAAGCAGCTATCACCTCAAAGGTATTGCCAGGGAAGAGTCCATCACCCGCCAGCAGATGATGAATTACTTTGCGTCGCGCACAATCCGCAGGCATCAGGACGTGATGGGTTCCCACAAATGGATCGCGCTGGTGGGCAACAGCCATTCCAATACCTACCAGGGCGTGGTACCCGGTATTGCAGAACTGCAAGGAGGGATCGGTCTGCGGGTTATCGATGTGGCACCAGGGAAATCGACCGGCGTAGTACCGGATCCGGGAGAGCTTGTTACGGGAGGCATAACCAATGAACAGGTCTACATCAAGGGCGATTACCGAGTGGCTATGGAAGTGTCGCGCCCAGAGTCAGCCAGGCTCTTAAGCATTGACCAACGCCTCTTCAAGCCGGGAATGTTTCTGGTGCAACAGGGCGAAGGCGATTTGCAGACCATCGTCCATCGTGCTCGTGACACATGGATTCATCGCACACCGGTGCAGCGCAATGCCGAGGGCAAACTGTATCTGGAGCGTGTGCGTTGGCCGCGTATCCACCTCAAACCCTTCGACGACATGGACGCGCTGGTGACGGCCCTCGAGGCGATGAACCTCACCCGCATTGCCTGAGAGGCCAGGCTCAGTCTGGCGTGATCTTCGGCAAGCGCTGCTCCAGTATCTGGTGCAGCGCACTCTGCACCGGCCAGTTGCGCATAAACCGCGCCCGGTCACGCGCGTAGGCTGCTGCAAAGGACGATTGAGAACTGTGCTGCTGCATGGCATCCAGGTCGATCATCGCCCAGCGATCGGTGTGCCAGAACAGGTTATGCCCCTTGAAATCACCATGACTGATACGCGCCTGGATAAGCTGTGCGAACAGCGTGTCCAGCGCCAGCAGTTCGGCCTCTGGTGCATCACCGGTTGCCACATGGGGAGCGAAGCGCTCGATGATGTCCGGTCCCTCGATAAACTCGGTCACCAGCCAGGCTTTGCTGCGCAAGCCGAGAAAACGCTTTTCCTGAACTGCCAGCGGTTTTGGCGTGGCGATGCCGAGAAACATCAGGCGGTTACCTTCGCGCCATGAATGCCAGGCCCGGCTGGGACGCCAGAAGCGCTTGAGCCAGTGACTGAAATTCTTGATGTTGTAACGCTTGATGACCAGCGTACGACCACTGATTTCGACACGGCATACGCTCGCAGCGCCACCGGTCTTGTACAGATGCCCCTTGTCGAGCAGGGCATCAGCCTGATCAAGTACCGGCAGCATCGCGGGTTCTTCCTCGCGACGAACAGCACGGAACACCGAAGCGCTGTCCTCGACGCTGAACAGACTGCAATCGCGCACGGTCTTGCCCATGAAGTCCTTGAGCCGCCAGCTGCGAACCTTGTCGATCTGCTTTTGCAGCGCCTCCATCGGCAAACCATGTTCGGCGTTGCTCAACAGGTAATGCACCAGCAACTCTTCAGTGAAGGGCTCGAAAGACCTGGGCAACTGGGCGAAGAACACGCCGAGGTTTTCCAGCACCTTTTGCCGGGACAACGGTTTGCCGGCCTGCTCGGCGCGAATGCCGGCACCATCAATCAGGTACAGCCGGCCTTGGTGGCGCAGCAGATTGTCCAGATGCAGATCTTCCTGCCACAAGCCTTTGGCGTGCTGTTGAGCGATGGCGCTCAGCGCCTCGCCGAGCACGGCTTGCTGCTCATCCGCCAGCGGTGGCAGGTCCTGGACAGCATTCCAGGCATCGCCCAGGCTTGACGCCTGCTCCAGAAACTCGAACAACAGCCAGCCACCCTCGCCATCCTGCAAACCGTCGGCCAGCAGCAGCGGAGTGGTCAGCCCCTGTTCGGCAAGCAGACGCACCCCGGCCAGCTCACGCTGAAAGTGCCGGGCCGCCTTGTCGCCCACCAGCAGTTTTGCCAGCACCGTTCGGCCTCGCCAAACGCCTGCGCCCACATAGCGCTGCCCCGGCAATACGCGCAGCAGGGTCAACAATTGCAGTTCAGCCGAACCGGCAGCATCGGCCAGCGTCAGACTCATCGGCAACTCGGGGGTACGTCCGGCATTCTTGAGTTCAGACAAGCGCATCAACGGGTCTCTTTATCATCGCGGTGTTGAAGGTCTCGTTTGTGAGCGCTGCGCTTGCCCAAACGCGCATTCCAGGCATCGACCAGCAAGCTGTCCGGAGTGGCTTGCAGGTATGCCGCCAACAGCTCGCGGCGCTCGGCTTCATGCCACATCGGCGCACGGCGCAGCAGCGGTTCCAGGTCACGGGCAAGATCACGCTTGCCGAAGATCACCGGACGGGTTTTCTCCAGGTCGATCAGTTGCGCCTGATAGCCCTTTCCCACCGCCTGCAGAAAAATATGCTTGGGATAAAAGCAGCCATGAACCTGCCCGGCACCGTGCAGTGTGCGGGCCAATTGGCCGCAGGCGTGAAGTACCGCCAGACGCTGCACGCTCTCCATCTGGTTCCACTGCTGCAACAGTTCGTCGAGATCGGTCCAGCCGTCCAGCGCACGCGTCATGAGGATCGCCCGGCGCTCCCCGTCGACCTTGCGCTCGCCATAAAACACCGCTTGCAGCGCGGGAATGCCCAGCTTGCGATAGCGACTGATATTACGAAACTCACGAGAGAAGGACGGCTCGCCAAACGGATGATGCAACGTGCGAGTCAGGTAATTGCTCTGGCGCTTGAGGTAAAAACCCTGACCCTCCAGGTCGAGGCGGAACACACTGCTCCAGCCGCCGCGCCCGGTATTGGGCTCGTCGACCGCATCGAGCCTGATGTTCCAAAGCGATTCAAAATCAGCCAGGTTGTGACGCGCCAGTAACGGCAGGTCGGCACTGGCAATAAAAACGCTCATTCACGGCCCTCGAAAAAGCTGACGATATGTCGGATACGTTTTTTGTCGGAGGCGTTCAACCGCGTTCGCTGACGGTACTGCAGGTAGAAGCGCAGGCGCTGGGTGGCCGACAAGTGATACTTCGCGACCTTGTCCAGGCACGCCAGATCCTTGGTGATCCGATAGCGCAGCATGAAGCTCCACCAGAATGCGCCATTAGGGCAATCGATGAAAAACAGCCGACCTTCGTCATCAACCAACAGGTTGCGCCATTTCAAATCATTATGTGTGAAATGGTTGTCGTGCATGGTCCGGGTACAGGCAGCCAGCTGGTGACTTACAGCGTCGACCCATTGCTGGTCGGCCAGTCGCGGATCCTTGCGTTGCGCCAGCGCAGACAAGTCTTCGGTATTGGGCAAGCCGCGAGTGATCAGTGCGCCGCGATCATACGCTGCGCCGTTGCGCTCCAGCCCCCAGGCCACCACTTCTGCCGTGGGAATGCCCCATTTGGCAAAACGCTTGAGGTTCTGCCACTCGGACTTGACCCTGGGCTTGCCGATGTAACGGCGCAGGCCTTTGCCCGCACCTACGTAGCGTTTGACGTAGTAGTAAACCCCGGCACGCTCGACGCGGATGACGTCGGACAGCGGGTCGCGGGTCAACTGCTGGCCTTGCAAGGCAAACACGGAATCCAGACTGCCGAAATCCTGCTGCAGAAAAGCGTACTCGGGCTCAAGCTTCCAGCCCGCCATCAGAGTGCATCCCCGTAGCGCACTTTGCGCTGATAAAGCTTCTCGGCCTTCTTCTCCAGCCAAGTCAGCAGCGGCGCCTCCTTGAGCAGTATTTCGCGCAGCGGTTTCTGGAAATAACCCTTGAGAAAACGCAGCTTGTCGCGTCGCGTGAGACCAATGTCCAGCGCTGAAAAGTACAGCGCGGCCAGGTCCTTGTTGCGCCAGCGTGGTGTTATTGCCCGACGCGTCTGGGCACGGTGCAGGTCGATGACCGACAATCTGAAATCGTCAGCGGTGACCGGTGTGTCGGTGTGCAACAGAAAATGACAGATGTAACAGTCGCGATGGTTCACGCCGGCGCGGTGCATCATACCGACCAAACGGGCAACTTCGGCGATAAACGCTCTTTTCAGACGGGGCTCCGGCGGCTCGTTGCGCCAGTTGATACTGACGTCTTCCAGGCTGGTAGTCGGGGCCAGCTCTTCAGTGACAATAAACGAATGCTGCGCGGCAGGGTTGCTGCCACGTTCACCATAGGCCACGGCCGTCATGGTCGGGACGCCGACTTCATGCAGACGCTCGATGGCGTCCCACTCCTTGCCAGCGCCCAGCACTGGCAACTTGGCAGTTGCCAGGTTCTTGGCGATTTCACCCCAGCCGATACCACGGTGGATCTTGACGAAATAACCACGCCCGTCGACCTCGGTGCGCAGCGTGCGGCGTCCTTCAAGCTCGCGGTAGACCTCGCCGCTCAGGCCCTCTACCTCGACGAACGCATCGCGTCCGGCCCACAGGCTCTTGAACGGTTCAGCCAGGAACAGCTTCATCAATAGTGCTCCGCCAGAATCACATCCGCAGCGTGTTGCGGCATGCTGTAAAGGTCCGCTGTGTCAGCAAAGGCCAGGCCATTGCGACCCCAGGCGCTGCGCGCGTCATCATCCTCAAGCATGTCCGACAGGTAGCGATTGAGTTGCACCTGATCGAACGGCTCGTCCAGAACCCGCCCACAGTCAGCTTCGGCTATGTAATGGGCGTACCCGCAGACTGCACTGACCAGAACCGGCAAACCGGCGACCAGTGCTTCAAGCAATACGGTGCCAGTATTCTCGTTGTAAGCCGGATGAATCAGCAGGTCGGCGCCCAGCAGAAAACGCGGAATATCGCTGCGCCCTTTCATGAACGTCACCTGGTCGCCCAGGCCCAGCGCCGCGCTTTGCAACTGGAATACTTTGGGGTCGTCCTGGCCGATTACAAACAGGCGGGTACGCTTTTTGAGCTCGGCAGGCAACGCCGCCAGCGCCTTCAGGCTGCGATCGACGCCCTTTGTCTTGAAACCGGAGCCGATCTGCACCAATAACAGGTCTTCGTCGGCAAGCCCGAATTCCTTGCGAAAGCCAGCACGGATGTCTGGTGCGTCCGGCGGTGCGCGGCGATCCTGGGAAATGCCCGGTGGCAACAAATGAAAGCGCGACGGCGGGGTGTCGTAATGCTTGATGAACAGCGGCTGCTGTACTTCGGAAATCATCAACACCTGAGTTTTCGAGTCTTTAGCAAACACCGCGCGCTCGTAGTCAGCAAAGTGGCGATAACGGCCCCACTTGCGATACAGCGGGCTGCGCAGGTTCTGCGCCTTGTCCTCGAAGCAGCCGTCGGCGGCGTAATACACATCCAGACCGGGCATCTTGTTGAAACCGATCAGACGGTCCACCGGGCGCCTGGCCAGGTCTGCTTCCATCCACGCCGTGAGCTTTTCATTGCGTCGATGATTGAAGAACGCCTTGACCGGCGCTACCAGCACTTCAAAACCGGGCGGCACATCGCCTTCCCAGATCAGGGTGTAGACGCGGATCTGGTGGCCGCGCTGCTGGCACTCCAGCGCAATGCGCATGAAATCGCGTTGCAGGCCGCCAAACGGAAAGTATTTGTAGAGTACAAAAGCCAGTTGCATCAGCCAGGTTCCTTTGCCAGCAACAGCGCGCCCAGTTGGCTCGCTACTCGCTCGGGATTCAAACGAGTGAAGCACATCGGCCACTCGCGTTTAAGGTCGAACCGGCGCTGATCATCGGCGGTCGGTTGGTACGTGCATTTCTTTTGCAGGCAAGGTGTGCAGCCCGGATAGTCGCTGGCCAGATGCACCTGCGACTTGCCATACGCTCCGGTCAGGCCCGGGTTGGTCGGGCCGAACAGGGAAATGGTCGGCACGTCCAGTGCGGCGGCCAGGTGTCCGATTCCGGTATCCACCGCAACGCAGGCCTGTGCGCTGGCCAATACCCGCGCTACACCCGCCAGATTCAATTTCGGCAGCACGTGTGCGCTGTCCAGACCGTCGGCAATGCGCTCGGCGCGTGCCTTTTCTGCCGGGTTGCCCCATGGCAATTGCACCTGCAAGCCGCGAGCCGCCATCAGTTCGGCCAGTTGTCGCCAGTACAACTCGGGCCAGTGCTTGGTGTCCCAGGTTGTGCCATGCAGGAACAGCACGAACGGAGCCTGCAACGTGTCATCCAGAGTCGCCAGCGGCTTGAGGCCGTAGTCGCCCATACCGGACGGCTGTGGATAACCCAATGCCTGAGCGAACAACTGACGCAGTCGTTCGACCGCATGCTGCCCGCGTGGCACTGCAAAAGCGCGGTCATAAAAGCGACTGGCGACCGGTTCGCGTGCCGAGTCGCGGTCCAGCCCCGCCACCGGCGCATCGACATAACGTGTCAGCCAGGCACTTTTGAACAAGCCCTGAGCATCAATCACCAGATCGTAGCGCTGTTCGCGCACCTGCTGTTTGAAGCGCCGCCACTCCCCCGACCTGAAGGTCTGCCAAAGGTGCTTGCGCCAGCGGCGGATCGCCACCGGGATCACCTTGTCGACCGCCGGGTGCCAGGCGGGAATTTCGGCGAAACCCTCTTCCACTACCCAGTCAAAGCGGATGCCGGGCAGCGCTCGCTGCGCATCGGTCAGTGCGGGCAAGGCATGGATCACATCGCCCAGCGAAGAAGTCTTGATCAGCAGTACCCGCAAAATCAGGCGACCTCCACCGGCGTGCTGTTCAGGCGGCTCAGCGCCTGAATCACGGCGTCCGGTTCAAGCAGACGCATACAGTTGTAATGGCCGAAACGGCAGGTACGCTCAAAGCACGGGCTGCACTCGATACCCAGGCGCACCACTTCCACTGCGTCGGCCAGCGGTGGCGTGAAGCCCGGCGAGGTCGAACCGTAGACGGCCACCAGCGGGCGGTTCAGCGCTGCGGCCACATGCATCAGGCCGGAATCGTTGGACACCACCGCGTCGGCACACGAGAGCAGGTCGATGGCTTCGGCCAGCGAGGTTTCACCACTGAGGTTGACCGACTCCTCACGCAGACCGGGAATCAGTTCCTGGCGAATACTCTCGCCGACCGGGTGATCCTTTTTCGAGCCGAACAGCCAGACTTGCCAGCCTTCGCGAATGCTGGCGTCGGCGACTTGTGCGTAATGCTCGGCAGGCCAGCGCTTGGACTCGCCGAACTCTGCACCTGGGCATAGTGCCAGCACCGGACGATCGAGGGTCAGCCCGAACTTGCTCAATGCCGCATCGCGAGTCGCGGTGTCGATGCGCAGGCTGGGCTTGGGATAAGGACGCGGCAACTCGGTGCTCTTGTCGAATGCCAAAGCCATGAAACGCTCGATCATCAGCGGATAGCGCTGTTTGTCGAGGGTGCGCACGTCATTGAGCAGGCCATAGCGGAATTCACCGCGCCAGCCGGTACGCTTCGGTATACCGGCAAAAAAGGGCACCAAAGCGGATTTCAGCGAGTTGGGCAGCAGGATAGCCTGATCGTATTGGCCAGCCAGGGACTTGCCGATCCGGCGACGGGTCGCCAGCTCGAGGGCGCCGTGACCCAGCGGGAAACTGAGCGCAGCACGAACCTGCGGCATGCGTTCCAGTATCGGACGGCTCCATTCAGGGGCCAGCACGTCGATTTCGCACTCGGGATGACGCTGTTTCAGACACTGGAACAGCGTTTGTGCCATCACCATGTCACCGACCCAGCTAGGCCCAACGATCAGAATTTTCATGTTCTATCCAAAAACGACCAGAAACGATCAGGGAGGCCGATCAGACTGCGTGACATTCCCACACAACCTGTCGCCTCCCTGTCATAGCTTTATATAGTGTTGCAGCGGAATATGGCGTTGCCGCGCGGCTCAGCTCAACCCCATCTGCGTCCAGATCCGCATCACCTCACGCCGCTGGGCATGAAACTGATCGCCGCTGACCACGCCCGCCTGCTTCTGCAAAGCCTGACGATGCGCTGCCGAGCGGTACGCCTTGTAGGCTTCGCGCAACAGGCCGGCGTCCGTGTCAGGCAACAGTCCGGCGTCCTCAAGCCCTTCGAGAATCCGTATGTTGTCGGTGTATTGCAGCAGCGCAGGATGCTCTCTGGACCACGCCAAGGCGGCGTATTGCACCATAAATTCGATATCGACGATACCTCCGGCGTCCTGCTTGAGGTCGAACGGCACCGACGCCTCGAAGGCATTGGCCGCCCTTCCGGCTGCTGTCACGCGGGTGCCGAGGTTGTCGCGCATCTTGCCGCGCATCTCGCTGACCTCTGCGCGCAGCTTGCCCAGATCACGCTCGCGCCCCAGCACATCGGCACGGACTTTTTCGAACTGCTCGCCAACATCGCGACTGCCGGTCATAACCCGCGCACGCACCAGCGCCTGATGCTCCCAGGTCCAGGCTTCATTGGCCTGATAACGGGCGAAGGCCCCCAGCGAACTGACCAGCAGGCCGGATGCACCCGACGGCCGCAGGCGCATGTCGACGTCATACAACTGACCGGAGTTGGTTTGCGTGGTCAGCAAATGGATCACCCGCTGCCCCAGACGAGTGAAGAACTGCGCGGTGTCGATCGGTTTGGCACCGTCGGTCTCGGCCTCCAGATCGCCATCATGAATGAACACCAGATCCAGATCGGAGCCGTGCCCCAGCTCGATGCCGCCGACCTTGCCGTAGCCGACGATCACGAAGCCCGGATCGCACAACGTGCCGTCCGGACGTAAAGGCGTACCGTGCCGGGCCACGCTGTAGCGCCAAGCCAGAGCGAGCACCTGATCGAGAATCGCCTCGGCCAGCCAGGTCAGGTAATCACTGACTTTCATCAATGGCAGGCTGCCGGATATCTCGGACGCCGCAACGCGCAGACTGTGCGCCAGCTTGAAATGCCGCAAGGCTTCCATCTGCTGCTCAAGGTCGTCCTCCGGGATACGAATCAGTCGTTCACGAAGCTCGGCCGCCAGCTCTGGTGCCAACGGCGGATTGAACAGGCGACCTTCATTGAGCAGCTCATCGAGCAGCAGCGGGAAGCGTGCGATCTGCTCCGCAATCCATGGGCTGGCAGCGCACAGGGTCAACAGTTGTCGTAATGCATCGGGGTTTTCGGTCAGCAACACCAGATACGCCGAGCGCCGGGCGACCGCTTCTACCAGCGGCAGCACACGCTCCAGCACCAGGTCGGGCTTCTCATGCTCTACCGCCTGAGCCAGCAACCGAGGGATGAACGCATCCAGCCGCTCACGACTCAGACGCTGCATCGAACGCAGGTTGGGACTGCTGCGCAGGCTGGCCAGATTCTTCAGTGCCTTTTCGGCATCGACGAAACCGGCCTGCAACAGCTGGCGACCCGCGGCTTCCTCGTCCTGGGACTCTTCCCACAGGGGCAGCCACTCGCCACCCACCGCGACTTCACTGTCGTCCTGCTGCTCGTCGTCGGGATCCGAATCGGGGTCGGCGATGACCTGACGGAAATGCCAGGACACCCGACTGCGCCAGTACATAAGGCGCTCGTGAAAACTGACCCAGTCGGCAAAGCCCATGATCAGGGCAATGCGTGCCTGATCCTGATCGTTGTCCGGCAACATTTGCGTCTGACGGTCGGCAATCGCCTGAATGGCGTGCTCGGTGTAACGCAAAAACTCATAACCCTCGCGCAGCTCTTCAGTCACCGCCGAAGGCAGATAACCCTGCCCTTCAAGGGTTTTCAGCACTTTGAACAGCGGGCGCTGTTGCAGGCTCAGGTCGCGGCCACCGTGGATCAGCTGGAACGCCTGGGCGATAAACTCGACTTCGCGAATCCCCCCCGCACCGAGCTTGATGTTTTCCGCCATGCCCTTGCGCTTCACTTCCTGCTGAATCAGCTGCTTCATGGTGCGCAGCGCTTCAATGGCCGAGAAGTCCAGGTAACGGCGATACACAAACGGGCGCAACATATCCAGCAGCTCGGCACCTGCGGTCTGATCGCCGCCGACCACTCGTGCCTTGATCATCGCGTAACGTTCCCAGTCCCGGCCCTGATCCTGGTAATACTGCTCCAGCGCGTTGAAGCTGAGCACCAGCGCCCCGGAAGAACCGTAGGGCCGCAGGCGCATGTCGACCCGGAACACGAAACCATCGACGGTTACCGGGTCCAGAGCCTTGATCAGCCGCTGCCCCAGGCGAATGAAAAACTCCTGGTTATCCAGCGCACGCTTGGTGCCCAGCGTCTCGCCACCCTCCGGGTAGGCAAAGATCAGGTCAATGTCCGACGAAAGGTTCAGTTCGACCGCGCCGAGTTTGCCCATGCCCAGAATGACCATGTGCTGCGGCTGCCCAGAGTGACGACCGGTCGGTGTGCCGAACTGCTCGCAGTGCCGTGGATACAGCCATTGGTAGGCCAGGTCGATCGAAGCATCGGCCATTTCCGATAGATCACGGCAGGTTTCGATCAGATCTGCCTGACGGGTCAGATCGCGCCAGATGATTCGCACTTGCTGGCGTGCGCGCTGCCGACGTAGATTACGCCCCAGCTCGTCATCACTGGTGGCGCTCGACAGGGCATCGGCAATCTGACCGCGCAATTGGCCGGCAGAGAGGCTACGCTCCAGCTCGCCCGAATCGGCCAGTTGCAGGAGCATCTGTGGGTCACGGCAAACTTGCTCGGTGACAAAATCACTGGCGGCGCAAACCCGGTCGAACGCCTTGCGGCGCGCTTCCGGCCAGGCCTCGAAAGACGCCAGCGCGTCCTCCGACAAAGCAGTGAGCGCGGCCTGGAAAGTCTGGCGGGCACGGGTAATCAATGGCAGCAGAATGGCCGGAAATTCAGCCAGTAAAGGTAGGCTCATGGTCTATCCTTGATCGGCGTGCAAACGCCCGTCTGTCATGACGGCAAGACACGTCTGCCAGCACCGCTTGTCGAACAAAGGTTATAAATTGCTGGAAAAATCAAATTAGAAGCATAAAAATCCGCTTTTTCCCTGCAAGATATTCAATAGCAATCAACAGTAACGTTTTAAGTTACAAGACAACAGGAGCGATTGAGTCGCTTCTCTGTAGTTTTACTACTGGGTCCGATACTCGGAGGGCTGAAATCGTCGTCGATTTGTAGTAAAACTACACGCCGCCGGATCCCACCCTCCGGTAATCCAAGAATTTATGTCGTCTGCCCACAAGGCCAGTCGCAAACTCAGGCAACCGATTCTGGAAGCCTTTCCGCCCTGGAGCAAGCCATGCAAGACCTCGATCCCGTCGAAACCCAGGAATGGCTGGACGCCCTGGAATCGGTTCTCGACAAAGAAGGCGAAGACCGCGCTCACTACCTGATGACCCGTTTGGGCGAGCTGGCCACCCGTAGTGGTTCGCAGCTGCCGTACGCCATCACTACGCCATACCGCAACACGATTCCTGTCACCCACGAAGCACGCATGCCTGGCGACCTGTTCATGGAACGCCGCATTCGCTCGCTGGTGCGCTGGAACGCATTGGCAATGGTCGTCAAAACCAACCTGAACGACCCGGATCTGGGCGGCCACATCTCCAGCTTCGCCTCCAGCGCCACGCTGTACGACATCGGCTTCAACTACTTCTTCCAGGCCCCGACCGACGAACACGGCGGCGACCTGATCTACTTCCAGGGTCACGCATCGCCAGGCGTCTATGCCCGTGCGTTCCTCGAAGGCCGTATCACCGAAGACCAGATGAACAACTTCCGCCAGGAAGTCGACGGCAATGGCCTGTCGTCTTACCCACACCCGTGGCTGATGAAGGATTTCTGGCAGTTCCCGACTGTATCGATGGGCCTTGGCCCGATCCAGGCGATCTACCAGGCACGCTTCATGAAGTACCTGGAACACCGCGGTTACATCCCGGAAGGCAAGCAGAAAGTCTGGTGCTTCCTGGGTGACGGCGAGACCGACGAGCCGGAATCCCTGGGCGCCATCGCTCTGGCCGGTCGCGAGAAGCTCGACAACCTGATCTTCGTCGTCAACTGCAACCTGCAGCGCCTCGACGGTCCGGTTCGCGGCAACGCCAAGATCATCCAGGAACTCGAAGGCGTGTTCCGTGGTGCTCAGTGGAACGTCACCAAAGTCATCTGGGGCCGTTTCTGGGACCCGCTGCTGGCCAAGGACGTCGACGGTATCCTGCAACGTCGTATGGACGAAGTCATCGACGGCGAATACCAGAACTACAAGGCCAAGGACGGCGCGTTCGTCCGCGAGCACTTCTTCAACTCGCCTGAACTCAAGGCAATGGTTGCCGATCTGTCCGACGACGAGATCTGGAAACTCAACCGTGGTGGCCACGATCCGTACAAGGTTTATGCGGCCTACCACGAAGCCGTCAACCACAAGGGTCAACCAACCGTGGTTCTGGCCAAGACCATCAAAGGTTATGGCACCGGCGCCGGCGAAGCGAAAAACACTGCACACAACACCAAGAAGGTTGATGTCGACAGCCTGCGTCACTTCCGTGACCGTTTCGACATCCCGGTCAAGGACTCCGAACTCGAAGCCCTGCCGTTCTACAAGCCGGAAGAAGGCAGCGCCGAAGCCCGTTACCTGAGCGAGCGTCGTGCTGCGCTGGGTGGCTTCGTACCTCAGCGCCGCGCGCAGAGCTTCAGCCTGCCGACGCCGCCACTCGATACCCTCAAGGCCATCCTTGACGGTTCGGGCGATCGTGAAATTTCCACCACCATGGCTTTCGTGCGCATCCTGGCGCAGCTGGTCAAGGACAAGGAAGTCGGTCAGCGCATCGTGCCGATCATCCCGGACGAAGCCCGTACCTTCGGTATGGAAGGCATGTTCCGCCAGCTGGGCATCTACTCGTCGGTCGGCCAGCTCTACGAGCCAGTCGATAAAGAACAGGTAATGTTCTATCGCGAAGACAAGAAAGGCCAGATTCTCGAAGAAGGCATCAACGAAGCGGGCGCCATGTCCTCCTTCATCGCTGCCGGTACTTCGTATTCCAGCCACAACCAGCCGATGATTCCGTTCTACATCTTCTACTCGATGTTCGGTTTCCAGCGTATCGGCGACCTGGCATGGGCTGCTGGCGACAGCCGCACCCGTGGTTTCCTGATCGGCGGCACCGCCGGCCGTACCACGCTGAACGGCGAAGGCCTGCAGCACGAAGACGGTCACAGCCACATTCTGGCGTCGACCATCCCGAACTGCCGCACCTTCGACCCGACTTACGGTTACGAACTGGCAGTGATCATCCAGGACGGCATGCGCCGGATGTTCGAAGAGCAGCAGGACGTTTTCTACTACCTGACCGTGATGAACGAGTCCTACACCCAGCCAGCCATGCCGGCCGGTGCGGAAGAAGGCATCGTCAAGGGCATGTACCTGCTCGAAGAAGACACCAGGGAAGCGGCGCACCACGTCCAGTTGCTGGGCTCGGGCACCATCCTGCGTGAAGTTCGCGAAGCGGCGAAGATTCTCCGTGACGAGTTCAACATCGGCGCTGACGTCTGGAGCGTTACCAGCTTCAACGAACTGCGTCGCGACGGTCTGGCGGTAGAGCGTAACAACCGCCTGCACCCTGGCCAGAAGCCGGAACTGAGCTATGTTGAGCAGTGCCTCAACGGTCGCAAAGGCCCGGTCATTGCATCGACGGATTACATGAAGCTGTTCGCTGACCAGATTCGTCAGTGGGTTCCAACCAAGGAGTATAAAGTCCTGGGCACCGACGGTTTCGGCCGTAGCGACAGCCGCAAGAAGCTGCGTCACTTCTTTGAAGTCGATCGTCACTTCGTTGTGCTGGCAGCCCTGGAAGCTTTGGCGGATCGTGGCGATATCGAACCTAAAGTGGTGGCGGAAGCCATCGCCAAGTTCGGCATCGATCCTGAAAAACGCAATCCACTGGACTGCTAAGAGTCTGCTTCAAGAGCGCTGATCAGAGCGTAAACAGCCGAGGATGCGGAATTTACCTACCGTAAATGAGCATCCAACGCTGTTTCGTTGTAACTGAACCAGCGTATTGGTGAGTGAACAGGTTCTCCTAAGGAGAGACATAGTGAGTGAGTTAATTCGTGTACCCGACATCGGCAACGGTGAAGGCGAAGTCATTGAATTGATGGTCAAGGTCGGTGATCGCATCGAAGCCGACCAGAGCATTCTGACGCTGGAATCAGACAAGGCGAGCATGGAAATCCCTGCTCCCAAGGCTGGCGTCATCAAGGCCATGAAGGTCAAGCTGGGCGACCGCCTGAAAGAAGGCGACGAGCTGTTCGAGCTGGAAGTGGAAGGCGAAGCGGCTGCCGCTCCTGCCCCCGCAGCCGAACCTGCCGCGGCCCCAGCTGCTGCCGAAAAACCGGCTGAAGCTGCACCGGCACCTGCCGCTGCGCCTGCTCCGGCAGCCAGCGCCAGCGTTCAGGACATCCACGTGCCGGACATCGGCTCGTCGGGCAAGGCCAAAATCATCGAGCTGATGGTCAAGGTTGGTGACTCCATTCAGGCTGATCAGTCGTTGATCACCCTGGAATCCGACAAGGCCAGCATGGAGATCCCATCTCCGGCAGCAGGCGTTGTCGAGAGCATCGAAGTCAAGCTGGACCAGGAAGTCGGTACCGGCGACCTGATCCTCAAACTGAAAGTCGAAGGCGCAGCGCCCGCCGCAGCTGCGGCACCTGCTGCCAGCGCACCGGCTGCCGCTCCTGCCAAGGCTGAAGCGGCTGCACCGGCCGCTGCTCCAGCGCCGAAAGCCGAAGCAGCACCTGCTCCGGCTGCACCGGCCAAAGACGGCGCCAAGGTTCACGCAGGCCCGGCTGTTCGTCAGCTGGCACGCGAGTTCGGCGTCGAGCTGAGCGCGGTCAGCGCCACCGGCCCACACGGCCGCGTGCTGAAAGAAGACGTTCAGGTTTACGTCAAGACCATGATGCAGAAGGCCAAGGACGCTCCGGCTGGCGGCGCAAGCGGCGGCTCGGGCATTCCGCCGATCCCGGAAGTCGATTTCAGCCGTTTCGGCGAGATCGAAGAAGTACCGATGACGCGCCTGATGCAACTCGGCGCTTCGGGTCTGCACCGCAGCTGGCTGAACATTCCGCACGTCACGCAATTCGACCAGGCCGACATTACCGACCTGGAAGCTTTCCGTGTTGCGCAGAAAGGCGCTGCCGAGAAGGCTGGCGTCAAGCTGACCGTTCTGCCTCTGCTGCTCAAGTCCTGCGCCCACTTGCTCAAGGAGCTGCCGGACTTCAACGCCTCGCTGGCACCAAGCGGCAAGGCTGTGATCCGCAAGAAGTACGTGCACATCGGCTTTGCCGTGGACACCCCGGATGGCCTGCTGGTACCGGTTATCCGCGACGTCGATCAGAAGAGCCTGTTGCAGCTGGCCGCTGAAGCCGCAGCACTGGCTGAAAAGGCACGTAACAAAAAGCTGACTGCAAACGACATGCAGGGCGCGTGCTTCACCATCTCCAGCCTCGGCCACATTGGCGGCACCGGCTTCACGCCGATCGTCAACGCGCCGGAAGTGGCAATCCTCGGAGTTTCCAAGGCCACCATCCAGCCAGTCTGGGACGGCAAAGCCTTCCAGCCAAAACTGATGCTGCCGCTGTCGCTGTCCTACGATCACCGCGTGATCAACGGTGCAGCTGCCGCCCGCTTCACCAAGCGCTTGAGCGAATTGCTGGCGGATATCCGCACAATCCTGCTGTAAGCCAGGCAGGCCCGTCCCCGGACGGGCCTTGCTATACATCTTTGCGAGCTGCCACGCTCGAACCTCAACCCCGCCTTCCAGCGGGGATTTTTTTGCCTGACTCTCGCGCCCACGCTCCGCGCTCATTGCTGGATTCTGTGGGAGTGACCGGGGCGGCGATCCGCATTGCTCACGACCCATCTTCGGGGCTTGTACGGGCCCCTTCGCGAGCAAGCTCGCTCCCACGACCTTTATCGCGGTGCCAGGTCTGACTGGCGGGTGATACACTACGCGACATTTTTGTTTTGCAGGTTCACCGTCGTGACTAACACCGCTTTCAATTCTCTGCCCCTGTCTGCTGCCATGCTGGCTAACCTGGAGTCGCTTGGTTACGCCGAAATGACACCGATTCAGGCGCAGAGCCTGCCGGTGATCCTCAAGGGCATGGACCTGATCGCGCAAGCCAAGACCGGCAGCGGCAAGACCGCTGCGTTCGGTATCGGCCTGCTCAACCCGATCAACCCGCGGTTCTTCGGTTGCCAGGCACTGGTCATGTGCCCGACCCGCGAACTGGCGGATCAGGTGGCCAAGGAAATCCGCCGCCTGGCGCGCTCGGAAGACAACATCAAGGTGCTGACCCTCTGCGGCGGCGTGTCTTTCGGCCCGCAGATCGGCTCGCTGGAGCACGGCGCGCATATCATCGTCGGTACGCCTGGGCGTATTCAGCAACATTTGCGCAAGGGTTCGCTGGTGCTGGACGGCCTGAACACGCTGATTCTCGATGAAGCCGACCGCATGCTGGACATGGGTTTCTACGACGCCATCGCCGACATCATCGAGCAGACCCCGCAACGCCGTCAGACCCTGCTGTTCTCCGCGACCTACCCGGTCGGCATCAAGCAGCTGTCGTCGAAATTCATGCGTGACCCACAGACCGTAAAAGTCGAAGCGCTGCACGCCGACAGCCAGATCGAGCAGATTTTCTATGAAATCTCTCCGGAACAGCGTCTGGAAGCGGTGGTCAAGGTACTCGGTCATTTCCGCCCAGCGTCCTGTGTGGCGTTCTGCTTCACCAAGCAGCAGGTTCAGGAAGTGGTCGACCACCTGACCGCCAAAGGCATGTCTGCCGTCGGTCTGCATGGTGATCTGGAACAGCGCGACCGCGATCAGGTACTGGCGATGTTCGCCAACCGCAGCACCTCGGTACTGGTCGCCACCGATGTGGCCGCGCGCGGTCTGGACATCGAAGCACTGGACATGGTGATCAACGTCGAGCTGGCGCGCGATTCGGAAATCCACATTCACCGCGTAGGCCGTACCGGTCGCGCAGGCGAAAAAGGCATCGCGGTCAGCCTTGTGGCACCGTCGGAAAGCCAGCGAGCCCGCGCTATCGAAGAATTGCAGAAAGCCCCGTTGAACTGGCAGCAGTACGATCAGCTAAGCGTCAAGGAAGGCGGCAAACTGCTACCGACCATGACGACGCTGTGCATCGGTTCGGGTCGCAAGGACAAACTGCGCCCGGGCGACATTCTTGGCGCGCTGACCGGCGAAGCGGGTATTGCGGGCACTCAGGTGGGCAAGATCGCGATCTTCGATTTCCAGGCGTACGTCGCCGTCGAACGCAGCATGGCCAAGCAGGCACTGGAGCGTCTGAACAACGGCAAGATCAAAGGCAAGTCACTGCGCGTGCGGATTTTGTAAAGTTTATAGTTGACCCTGATAGTCCCTACACTCCGCGCCGAGCATCATATACAGGCCCCGAAGGTCCTGAAAACGCGGTTTTCAGGCCTCTGCCCGTAGAGCGTGGGAGCGAACTTGTTCGCGAAGACGGTAGTTCAGACGATAAATCTTCGGAGAACATACCGGCCCTTTCGCGAACAAGCGAAGCGTCGCCCGGTCCGCTCCCACGGCCTTCGGCCAGAATCAAAAACAGGCTTGTATATAGCTTAGCGCGGAGCATGGGAACGATCGTGACCTACAGATCGAGGAAACACGCTGTGCCCGTTACCGACGTTGTAATCATTGGCGCTGGCGCCGCTGGTCTGATGTGTGCGTTCACCGCTGCCGCTCGCGGGCGCCGGGTGATGTTGATCGATCACGCCAATAAACCTGGCAAGAAGATCCTCATGTCCGGCGGCGGACGCTGCAACTTCACCAACATGTACACCGAGCCGGCCAATTTCCTGTCGCAGAACCCGCACTTCTGCAAATCGGCGCTGGCGCGCTACACCCAGTGGGATTTCATTGCGATGGTCGCCAAACATGGCGTGCCGTATCACGAGAAAAAACTCGGCCAGCTGTTCTGCGACAACAAGTCCAGCGACATTCTGGAAATGCTCCTGGAGGAATGCCGTCAGGCCGGTGTCAGCCTGCACATGGACACTTCCGTGCAGCAGATCGACAAAACCGAATCCGGCTACAGCCTGCAAACCACGCTGGGCACGTTGAATTGCGAGGCGCTGGTTATCGCCACGGGCGGGCTGTCGATCCCGACGCTGGGCGCGACCGGCTTTGGCTATCAGGTCGGCAAGCAGTTCGGCCACACGCTGCTGCCCACCCGCGCAGGCCTGGTGCCGTTCACCATCACCGATCAGCTCAAGGAGCTGTGCACCGAGCTTTCGGGCACATCGGTGGATTGCCTGGTCAGTTGCAATGACACCAGCTTCCGCGAAAACATCCTGTTCACACATCGCGGCCTCAGTGGCCCGGCGATCCTGCAGATCTCCTCGTTCTGGCAGCCCGGTGACACGGTGGAAATCAACCTGCTGCCCGATCACGATGTGCCCGCCTGGCTCAGTCAGCAACAGGCCGAGCGTCCCAACAGCGAGTTGAAAACCCTGCTGGGCGAGATTTTCACCAAAAAGATGGCCAACCTGATCGCCGAACACTGGTTCGTGTCCAAGCCCATGAAGCAGTACACCCACGCCGAACTGTCCGACATCGCCGAAAAACTGGCGAGCTGGAAGGTGGTCCCGGCAGGCACCGAGGGTTATCGCACTGCTGAAGTGACGCTGGGCGGTATCGATACCCGTGAAGTGTCGTCCAAGACCATGGAGTCGCTGAAATCCCCTGGCCTCTATTTCGTCGGCGAAGTACTCGACGTGAGCGGTCATCTGGGCGGCTTCAACTTTCAGTGGGCGTGGGCCTCGGCCTACGCAGCGGCGCAGTACGTGTGACGTAGTGCGCACGACACTGCAAACCGGTATAAATTTTGCCAAGCGGATGTACAGCCAGTCGTTTGGTCTGTACATATCCTCCTGCAGAATTGATCAATTGCGAACAGGGCCGTCAGCTTACCCATGGCATCGAAATCTCTCCGTCATACATTCCGTCGATTGTGGGCGCTGGATAAATTCAGCTATAGCGTTCGAGTCTTTATCGCACTGACCGGCAGCATGGCGCTGTGCTGGTACCAAAACGAGATGGCATTGCTGATCCCGCTGTTTCTGGGGATTATTGCCTGTGCACTGGCAGAGACTGACGATAGCTGGCAAGGCCGGCTAAATGCTCTGGCCGTGACGCTGGTGTGCTTCAGTGTTGCCGCACTCGCCGTAGAACTGCTCTTCCCCTACCCCTGGCTGTTTGTCTGCTCGCTGGCGCTGGCCAGCTTCTGCCTGACCATGCTCGGCGCGCTGGGCGAACGCTATGGCGCGATTGCCTATGGCACGCTGATCCTCTCGGTCTACACCATGATCGGCGTCGATCAGCGCGGCGGTGAGGTACTGGACTTCTGGCATGAGCCGATGCTGCTGGTGGCGGGTGCAGCCTGGTATGGCCTGCTGTCAGTGCTGTGGCAGATGCTGTTTTCCAACCAGCCGGTGCAACAGGCGCTGGCCCGGCTGTTCCGTGAGCTGGGGCAGTACCTGAAACTCAAGTCGACGCTGTTTGAGCCGATCCGCACACTCAATGTAGAGGCCCGTCGTCTGGAACTGGCGCAGCAGAATGGCAAAGTGGTCGCCGCGCTGAACTCCACCAAGGAAATCATCCTGCACCGCGTTGGCAGCGGCCGCCCCGGTTCGAAAGTCAGCCGCTACCTGAAGCTGTATTTCATCGCCCAGGACATCCACGAGCGCGCCAGCTCGTCGCACTACCCCTACAACTCACTGGCCGACGCCTTTTTCCACAGCGATGTGCTGTTCCGCTGCCAGCGCCTGTTGCGTCAACAGGGCGTTGCCTGTCAGGCCCTGTCGGAATCCATCCAGTTGCGTCAGCCATTCGTATACGACCCAAGCTTCGCCGAAGCCATGGAGGACCTGCACGCCTCTCTGGAACACCTGCGCATCCAGAGCAACCCTGCGTGGCGTGGCCTGTTGCGTTCGCTGCGCGCGCTGGCTGCCAACCTCGGCACACTGGATCGCCTGATCAGCGACGCCAGCAACCCGGACGCCGTGGCCGATGCCACCGACAGCAGCCTGCTGGATCGCTCGCCGCGCAACCTCAAGGATGTCTGGACCCGCCTGCGCTTGCAGATGACGCCGACCTCACTGCTGTTCCGTCACGCCCTGCGCCTGCCGCTGGCGCTGACCATCGGTTATGCGATGGTGCACCTGATTCACCCGTCACAGGGCTACTGGATCATCCTGACCACGGTGTTTGTCTGCCAGCCGAGCTACGGCGCCACCCGACGCAAACTCGGCCAGCGGATCATTGGCACGGCAATAGGTCTGACGGTCGGCTGGGTACTGTTCGATCTGGTTACCAGTCCGATTCTGCAATCGATGTGCGCGGTGTTGGCCGGTGTGGTGTTCTTCGTCAATCGCACCACGCGCTACACCCTGTCGACCGCCGCCATCACAGTCATGGTGCTGTTCTGTTTCAATCAGGTCGGCGACGGTTACGGGCTGTTCCTGCCACGGCTGTTCGATACGCTGCTGGGCAGCTTGATCGCCGGGCTCGCGGTGTTCCTGTTCCTGCCGGACTGGCAAGGACGACGCCTGAACAAGGTGCTGGCCAACACCCTGACCTGCAACAGCATTTACCTGCGGCAGATCATGCAGCAGTACGCCAAGGGCAAGAGTGACGACCTTGCCTATCGACTGGCGCGACGCAACGCACACAATGCCGACGCTGCGCTGTCGACCACATTGGCAAACATGCTTATGGAGCCCGGTCACTTCCGCAAGGAGGCCGATGTCGGTTTCCGCTTTCTGGTCCTGTCACATACGCTGCTGAGCTACCTTTCCGGCCTCGGCGCGCACCGTGATACACAGTTGCCTGGCGATGTCCGCGAACACCTGATCGATAACGTCGGCGCTACGCTGGCAGCCAGTATCGACGAAATCGCCGCAGGGCTGGCCGAGAAGAAACCTGTCGCCGTACAGAGTGACGCAGAGGAAGCACTGGCCGCGCAACTGGAACAGCTGCCGGAAGAGATGGACGAAAGCCAGCGTCTGGTACAGGCTCAGCTAGCCTTGATCTGCCGCCAGCTGGCACCGCTACGCACCCTTGCCGCCCACCTGATCAAAGCTCCGGAGGCTGTTGCAGCCCATGCAGTCTGAACAGCTCGTCGTAGGTGCCGTCGGCCTTCATGGCGACAATTTCACGATCAAAATCGGCGACGATTTTTGCGTGCTGAGGGTTTTTCAGGCTGACCAGAATATGCAGGCTGTTCTTGCTCAACGAGCCGGGTAGAAACTCGACACGGTCGCGAACCGCTTCTGGCTCCATCGCAAGGTTATAGCGGGCGACGTATTCGTCCTCCAGTGTCAGGTCTACACGTTCGGCAGCGAGCATGCGTACGGCTGTGGAGAAGTTTTGTACAGGGACCTTCTTGAGCAGACTGTCGCCGTCAAACGCAGGGGAATAGGCATAACCGCGTACAACCGCAATCCTGTAATTGTGCAGTTGTTCATGGGTCCGAACCTCGATAGGCGATTCCCTGCGTTTGATGAAGCGCACGCGATTGAGCAAGTATTCGGCTGAAAACTGGCCAATTTTTGTGCGATCTTCGCTGAACCATGCGTTGATCAGCACATCGTGCCGCCCTTCACTCAACCCCAGCATTGCCCGCGCCCAAGGCACTTGCTCATACAGGGTGGTGTATCCGGCGCGGCGTAACGCCGTATTGACGATATCGGTCGCAAGCCCGCCGTTGAGCAGCAGCGCATCGGTAAAAGGTGGCCAAGGGTCAGCGACGAGGCGCAGTTTCTCCGCTGCACTGGCATGCGCCATCAGCAAAAAGACCAGCAACCCAACCGCTCGAAGCCACTGCGACATGCTCAGGTTCCTGAAAAGGGCGGTATACCCGATTTAATCCTATCGGCAGCAAAACCATCACTCATGAGAGTGCCAGCAGCTTTTAATTGAAGACCTGAAGCGGTCAGTAGACAAGCCGGAAGAAGAACATGCTCAGTAAAGCTGTACGCACATCGTTGACAGCGTTTATTGGGAATGTCGGCGGATACGTTTAGACTTCGCTTCTGGTTTCCCTGCGAGTCTGCGACATGTCTATCAAATGGATCTGCAAACATCACACCGAGTTGAGCATCCAGCAGCTGTATGCCGTGCTGCAACTGCGCGCCGAGGTGTTTGTGGTCGAGCAGCAATGTGTGTATCTGGACGTGGACGGGCAGGACCTGACGGGCGATACCTGCCACCTGATGGCCTGGCAGGAAGACAAGCTGGTCGCCTACCTGCGCTTGCTGGACCCTATCCAGCAGGGCGGCGACGTCACTATTGGGCGAGTCGTGACAGCCCCTTCGATTCGCAGCCGGGGCATTGGCCATGAACTGATGGAACAGGCTCTGGAAAACGCCGAACGCAAATGGCCTGACCAGCCAATCTATCTGTCGGCACAAGCCCACCTGCAAGGCTATTACAGCCGCTACGGTTTCAACCCGGTGGGCGAGGTCTACCTGGAAGACGACATCCCCCACATCGGCATGCGCCGCGATCTGGACTAAGAGCAGTTGCACGCCTTGAGCTGCAAGCTGCACATTGAAAGCATTGAAAAGGGATTCGTCGATGGAGGTCAGCAAGACCAAAAGCAGTTTCTATCGCCGCCTGTACGTGGCGTACCTGATTGATTCGAAGCTCGCCAGCAGCGTACCCGAACTGACCGCCGTGACCGGCATGCCACGCCGCACCGCGCAGGACACCATCAGCGCGCTCTCCGATCTGGACATCGTGTGTGAATTCGAACAGCAGGAAGGTGCCCGCAATCACGCAGGCAATTACCGTATTCGCAACTGGGGCGCCATCGACAAAACATGGATCGCCCGCAACCTGAACAGCATCAAGGCCGTGCTCGGGTATCCCTAGCAGGGCAGTTGCGAGCTTAAAGCTTGCCGTTCGAAGCCTGCAGCTCGTTATAGGTCAGGTAGACGCGCAGGTCGAATTCCAGCTGGTGATACCCGGGCAGCATGTGCTCGCATAACTGGTAGAACGCCTTGTTGTGGTCTGACTCGCGAAAATGTGCGAGCTCATGAACCACGATCATCTTCAGGAATTGTGCAGGGGCTTCCTTGAACAAGGCGGCTACCCGAATTTCATTGCTTGCCTTGAGCTTGCCGCCCTGCACTCTGGATATTTTAGTGTGCAACCCGAGCGCGCGATGGGTCAGGTCCAGGCGACTATCGAAGAGCACCTTCCTGATGGCCGGCGCGTTGCGCAGGTGATCCTGCTTGAGCGCCAGCGCGTAGGCGTAAAGAGCCTTGTCGCTTTGTATCTGATGACGCTCAGGGTAGCGCTGCTCCAGATAGTCCGCCAGACGGTTCTGGGCAATCAACTGATGCACTTGATCCTGCAGGGTCTGCGGATAGGCCTGCAGGTATTTGAGCGGAGCATGGCTGGCGGCAGTCATGGGGCCTTTTGCATGATGACGAAAGACGCCATTCTACAGCAATCCACTCGATCTCAAGCCTGCCACCTCAAAGTGCCCGGGGAAGCGCAGCGCGTCTTCGGGCACCATCGGATGCGCGATCAGAAAGCCCTGCATGACCTGACAGCCGTTGTCCGCCAGCCACTGGTATTGCTCGGGGGTCTCGACCCCTTCGGCAATAACCAGCATATCGAGGTTGCGACTCAGGTCGATGATGCTGCTGGCCATCGCCGCCTCGCGCCTGGACTCGACAATGTTGGCGACAAAACGCCTGTCCAGCTTCAAGGTGTCTAGCTGAAGATTGCGCAAGTGCGACAGCGAGCATTCGCCGGTCCCGAAATCGTCCAGCGCAATACGCACGCCGACGTCATGCAGCAACTTCAGCTGTTTATGGCTATGCGTAAGGTTATGCACCAGAGAGCTTTCAGTGATTTCCACCTCGATCTGCCCTGGTTTGAGCTCGAAGCGATCCATGGCACGCTTCAGCTCCGAAGCCAGGTTGGGCATGCAGAATTGCGTGGGGCTGACACAGACACTCAGTACCACATCGGCAGCAAACACCCGACTCCACGCCTGACGCTGTTCGGCACCCTGATCGAAAATCCAGCTGCCTAGCCGGTTGATCAACCTGGTCTCTTCAAGCAAGGGAATGAACAGTGCAGGAGGTACCTCGCCGACCGCCGGATGCTGCCAGCGCAACAACGCTTCGAAACCACGCAGGCGGCCATCCGCAACGTGGACCTGGGGCTGGTACACCACCGAAAAATCCTTGCCATCGATGGCCGTGCGCACGCTTTCCTCAAGCATCAGCCGTGAGCGGGCGCGTCCGTTCATGTTCTGGTCGTAGAACCGGTATTGCTGACGCCCTGCACGCTTGGCCTCGTACATGGCGATATCTGCCGCACGCAGCAAACCGTCCAGATTCGAGCCGCAGTCCGGAAAGGTCGCAATACCGACACTGGCACCCAAGGTGATATCGACACCGTCGACCTGGCGTCTTCCCGACACCCGTTCAATGAGCTTTTCGGCGATTTTGGCCGCCTGTTCGGGGTAATCAAGCCCATCGATCACGACCGTGAATTCGTCGCCGCCAATGCGCGCCAGAACATCATAGGGGCGCATGCTGTCCTTGAACTGCTCGGCGACCCAGAGCAATACCTGATCACCGGCGTCATGACCCAGCGCATCATTGATCTGCTTGAAGCCGTCCAGGTCCATGAACAGCACAACCAGGTATTTGTCTGTCTGCTCCTTTCGCAGGAGCATGCCTTCAACGGCCTGATAAAGCCCGCGGCGATTGAGCAGGCCTGTCAAAGCGTCGGTAACGGCCTGTTTTTCAAGTTGCTGATAAAGATCACGGACTACCGACATATCCAGAACCGTCATCACCATCGCCTTCTGCTCCGCAGGCAGCGCCGCGCAAGACAAGGCAACCGGCAACTGTGTACCTTGTGCGGTACGCAGAACGGCATCGTGCACCCGGTAGGTGTCGGCCTTGCGATAGTGCTTGTAGAAGCCAGACTCCAGCCAGTCGCCCACTTGCGGTTCGATAATGTAATCCAGCACTTGCGTACCGCGCAGTTGATCGACCGAAGCGCTCAACAACTGGCAGATGGCGGGATTGGCAAAACTGATGGTGCCCGCCTCATCAACGACCAGAATGCCTTCGGCGACGTTGGCCAGCACTGACGCGTTGAACGCTCGGGCCGATTCAAGCTCCAGCGAGAGCTGTTGCAGCGCACGACGGTTACGCTGCTGCTCAAGCAGGGTCTGCACCTTGGGCTTGAGAACGTTCGGGTCGAAGGGTTTGAACAGGTAATCCGTCGCGCCATTCGCATACCCCTTCTGCACGGCATCCTGAGTCTGCTCATTGGCCGTGAGAAAGATAATCGGCGTCAGACGGGTGCGCTGACTGCCTCGCATTAGCCGGGCGACTTCGAAGCCGTCCATGCCCGGCATCTGCACATCCAGCAGAACCAGATCGACTTCCTGCTCAAGAAGTACCGTCAATGCTTCGATGCCTGAACTCGCAGTCACAATATGCCAGTCCGTTCTTTGCAGAACAGCGCACATCGTCACCAGATTTTCCGGGTAATCGTCTACAACCAGTAAAACCGAAGAGCCATCGTGTGGCTGTGTTGGCACGCGTTCCATGCTGCTTCTCTATGTGGGCATGACGCCTGGGTTTCAGGACGACCGTCATACTTTGGAATAACTCTAGCCCCGTCTCGCAAAAAGCAGAAGCAAGGCACCCCTTCCCTACCATCAAAGTTCGATCTACCCGACTAACGGTCATTCCCTGTACGCCGTGCACACTCTGCTCTGCAGGAAAAGTGACAGCACTTTGACGTCATTGGTTCGACAACTTTTAATTAACAAATCGCCCTACAATCCGTATAAAACTCGCTCAAACCCTCTTGCTAGAGGCCCCCCTTGGTAGCAAACAGACATGCGCGGAAGGATTGAACATGATCGATCTCGGATCGTACCAACTCAGCATTCCAGTGGGCTCACCCCCCAAAACCATTACCACCGCTCAGCTTGTTAAGGGTTATGACGGCAAATACTTCAAATCAAAATCGGACTCCATTGTGTTCTGGTCTCCGGTGACCGGGACCAAAACCGAAAACGCTAAATATTCGCGCAGCGAGTTACGGGAAACATGGTCAGATGGATCACTGCACAATTGGGTATATCCCGACGCGGACAACTATCTGAACGCTAAACTGGAAGTCGATCAGGTGCCCTCTTCCGGCAAGATCGTGATCGGCCAGATACATGCCTACGAGAGCACCGAGCCTCTTCTGAAAGTCGAGTATCAATACAAGGAAGACACCAAGACCGGAGACATCGTTGCGAAAGTTCGCAATCGTTTCGATGACGACGAAAGCAAGGTCTATAAGATAGTCGAAGGTGTGAAGCTCAATCAGACATTCAGTTACGTCATTCACCTGAGCAAGGGTGGAAAATTGACTGTCAGTGTCAACGACACCGACTGGAGCAAGCGCATCAGCGAGACCTGGCGCGACAAGCCTTTGTATTTCAAAGCCGGTGTTTATACCCAGGACAACACCGGGTATACCTCGGAAGGCGGCAAGGCCACGTTCTATAATCTGGATATTGATCACAACAAGAGCTGAGTCGCACGCAGGCCTTGAATCAAACGATCAAAAAAACGGCCCGCACTTGCAGAAAGTGCGGGCCGCTTTTCATTTCATCGGTTATTCAAGCAGCATTATCAGCGGTTGGCTTTGAACTCCTGCTCAGCCGCCAGGAAACGTGTCTGCATGGACGCGGACGCAGGCTTGCCGATCAGACTGAATACCACGATGGCAATGCTGGCAAGGATGAAACCCGGGATGATTTCATACAGGCCAAGGGTACTGAACTGCTTCCAGAGTACGACAGTCGCAGCGCCGACTATTACCCCAGCCAGCGCACCATTGCGCGTCATGCCTTTCCACAGCACAGATATCAGCACCACAGGGCCGAATGCAGCGCCAAACCCTGCCCAGGCATAGCTCACCAGCCCCAGTACGCGATTCTCGGGATTGGCGGCCAGCAGAATGGCAATGACAGCGATCAGCAACACCATCGCACGCCCGACCCACACCAACTCAAGCTGCGAAGCCCCCTTGCGCAGATAAGCCTTGTAGAAGTCTTCGGTCAGCGCGCTGGAGCACACCAGCAACTGGCAACTCAGCGTACTCATCACCGCAGCCAGAATGGCCGACAGCAATACACCGGCAATCCATGGATTGAACAGCAGCTTGGCCAGTTCGATGAAGACCCGCTCCGGGTTCTCGGTCACCGGCCCGGCCACATCCGGGTGCGCGGAGAAGTAAGCGATACCAAAGAAGCCTACCGCCACAGTACCGCCAAGGCACAGGATCATCCAGGCCATGGAGATGCGTCGGGCGCTGGCAATCGACTTGACCGAATCAGCCGCCATGAAGCGCGCCAGGATATGCGGCTGACCGAAATAACCCAGTCCCCAGCCAAGCAGGGAAATGATGCCGATGAAGGTCGTGTTCTTGAACATGTCGAAGCTGGTCGGATCTTTCGCTTCAATGGCCAGGAAGGTGGTATCGACCCCGCCTGTTGCCAGCAGGACGATGATCGGCGTCAGGATGAGGGCGAAGATCATCAGCGTGGCTTGTACGGTGTCGGTCCAGCTCACGGCCAGAAAACCACCGACGAAGGTGTACGCAATGGTAGCCGCAGCGCCGGCCCACAGTGCGGTTTCGTAGGACATGCCGAAGGTGCTTTCAAACAGACGCGCGCCCGCAACGATGCCCGAGGCGCAATAGATGGTGAAGAACACCAGAATCACGATGGCCGAGATGATGCGCAGCAGGCCGCTGTTGTCTTCGAAGCGGCTGCTGAAGTAATCCGGCAGGGTCAGCGCGTCACCGTTGTGCTCTGTCTGCACACGCAGACGACCGGCCACGAACAGCCAGTTCAGGTAGGCGCCGATGATCAGACCAATGGCGATCCAGCTTTCCGACAGGCCGGACATATAGATAGCCCCCGGCAACCCCATCAACAGCCAGCCGCTCATGTCCGAGGCCCCTGCTGAAAGCGCTGTTACCACGCTGCCCAGGCTGCGCCCGCCGAGGATGTAATCCGAAAGGTTGTTGGTAGAGCGATAGGCCATCAGGCCGATCAAGACCATTGCCGCTATATAGATCACAAACGTGATCAAGGTAGGGTTACTGACACTCATGAGTTCTGCCTTGGCATTGTTTTTATGTTGGCACCCGATGCCAAAGGGAATAGCGACCGATATTCGGCGCATCCGTGCTTTTGCACCCGACACCGCGTTGACTGATCGCTCCGCAAGGATCGGCAATCAATGACTGGCGGTTGCACCGCGGGAATGAATCCTATTAAACAAACCAAACAAGGTGCAACCCATTTCAACGTGCAAGTTGCACCTGTTACAAAAAAACCAATAAAGGCGTTTTTCTGCGCCATTTTAGGGCGTTTTCGACCCTCTCTACAAACAATCGCGCACCAGCTCTGAGCAAAGCAGCACTCTCGCGGGTCACTTGCCGGGAATGTCACAAAATATTATCGAAACAGGGTTGCACTCGGTTGCACCTGACCCCGTCACAGCGCTAATCTTCGCCAAAGCCGATGCCACCGTTGCGTGGCTATAATGAGGACAACACATGGCCACCACTACTCTAGGCGTCAAACTTGACGACCCGACCCGCGAGCGATTGAAAGCCGCCGCCCATTCGATCGACCGCACACCGCACTGGTTGATCAAGCAGGCGATTTTCAATTACCTGGAAAAACTGGAGAGTGGTGCAACCTTGCTGGAGCTCAATGGCGCGACTGGCAAAGACAGCGAAGACCGAGGCGAAGTGGCGGAAGACACAGGCCTGCAATGCTTCCTGGATTTCGCCGAGAGCATTCAACCGCAGTCGGTATTGCGGGCGGCCATCACCTCCGCCTACCGCCGCCCCGAGCAGGAAGTGGTGCCGATGCTGCTGGAGCAGGCGCGCCTGACTGCACCTGTTGCCGAAGCCACCAACAAGATGGCCGCGTCTATTGCCGAAAAGCTGCGCAACCAGAAAAGTGCTGGCGGCCGCGCTGGCATTGTTCAAGGCCTGTTGCAGGAATTTTCGCTGTCCTCGCAGGAAGGCGTTGCACTCATGTGCCTGGCCGAGGCGTTGCTGCGCATTCCGGACAAGGGCACGCGCGATGCCCTGATTCGCGACAAGATCAGCAACGGCAACTGGCAGCCGCACTTGGGCAACAGCCCCTCGCTGTTCGTCAACGCTGCCACCTGGGGCCTGCTGCTGACCGGCAAGCTGGTCGCCACTCACAATGAGGCAGGCCTCACTTCTTCACTGAGCCGCATCATCGGCAAGAGCGGCGAACCGATGATCCGCAAGGGCGTCGACATGGCCATGCGCCTGATGGGCGAGCAGTTCGTCACCGGCGAAACCATCGGCGAAGCCCTGGCCAATGCCAGCCGTTTTGAAGCCAAGGGCTTCCGCTATTCCTACGACATGCTGGGTGAAGCGGCGCTTACCGAGCATGATGCGCAGAAGTATCTCGCGTCCTACGAGCAGGCCATACACTCCATCGGCAAGGCCTCCCACGGCCGCGGTATCTACGAAGGCCCGGGCATTTCCATCAAGCTGTCGGCACTGCACCCGCGCTATAGCCGCGCCCAGTACGAGCGCGTGATGGAAGAACTGTACCCGCGCCTGCTGTCGCTGACCCTGCTGGCCAAGCAGTACGACATCGGCCTGAACATCGATGCCGAAGAGGCTGATCGTCTGGAGCTGTCACTGGATCTGCTCGAGCGCCTGTGCTTCGAACCGCAGCTGACTGGCTGGAACGGCATTGGCTTCGTAATTCAGGCTTACCAGAAGCGCTGCCCTTATGTGATCGATTACGTGATCGATCTGGCTCGGCGCAGCCGTCACCGCCTGATGATCCGTCTGGTCAAGGGCGCGTATTGGGACAGCGAGATCAAGCGCGCCCAGGTCGAAGGTCTGGAAGGCTATCCGGTGTACACGCGCAAGGTGTACACCGACGTCTCGTACATCGCCTGTGCCCGCAAGCTGCTGGCGGCACCAGAAGTCATTTATCCACAATTCGCCACACACAACGCCCACACCCTGGCGGCTATTTACCAGATCGCCGGGCAGAATTATTACCCAGGTCAGTATGAGTTCCAGTGCCTGCACGGCATGGGCGAGCCTTTGTACGAGCAGGTCGTAGGCAAGGTCGCAGACGGCAAGCTGAACCGTCCATGCCGCGTGTACGCTCCGGTCGGCACGCATGAAACGCTGTTGGCCTATCTGGTCCGTCGTCTGCTGGAAAACGGTGCCAACACGTCGTTCGTCAACCGGATTGCCGACCATTCGATCTCCATTCAGGAACTGGTGGCCGACCCGGTCAGCCAGATCGAACGCATGGCAACACAGGAAGGCGGTTTCGGCTTGCCGCACCCGCGCATTCCGCTGCCGCGCGACCTGTATGGCACCGAGCGCGCCAACTCCAGCGGCATCGACATGGCCAACGAGCATCGTCTGGCTTCGCTGTCCTCGGCCCTGCTCGCCACAGCGCACAATGACTGGAAAGCTGCCCCCATGCTCGGCTGCCCGGCCAGCGCAGGCACACTGACTGCCGCGTTGAACCCATCGGACCTGCGTGATGTGGTCGGTCATATTCAGGAAGCCTCGCTGCAGGATGTCGAGAACGCCATCCAGTGCGCCTTGAGCGCTGGCCCGATCTGGCAGGCAACACCGCCTGCCGAACGCGCCGCAATTCTGGAACGTGCTGCCGATTTGATGGAAAGCGACATCCAGCCCTTGATGGGCCTGCTGGTCCGCGAGGCGGGCAAGACCTTCGCCAACGCCATCGCCGAGGTGCGCGAAGCCGTCGACTTCCTGCGTTACTACGCCGTACAGGCGCGCAATGATTTCACCAACGACGCCCATCGTCCGCTGGGGCCGGTGGTCTGCATCAGCCCGTGGAACTTCCCGCTGGCAATTTTCAGCGGTCAGGTCGCTGCTGCACTGGCTGCGGGCAACCCGGTGCTGGCCAAACCGGCCGAGCAAACACCGTTGATTGCCGCCCAGGCCGTGCGCCTGCTGCTTGAAGCCGGTATCCCGGAAGGCGTGGTGCAATTGTTACCGGGGCGCGGTGAAACCGTAGGTGCCGGGCTGGTCGGCGACGAACGCGTCAAAGGCGTGATGTTCACCGGTTCCACTGAAGTCGCCCGCCTGCTGCAACGCAACGTGGCGGGTCGCCTGGACTCGCAGGGCCGCCCCATCCCGTTGATCGCCGAAACCGGCGGTCAGAACGCGATGATCGTCGACTCTTCGGCGCTGACCGAACAGGTTGTCATTGACGTGGTTTCTTCGGCGTTCGACAGCGCCGGGCAACGCTGCTCGGCACTGCGCGTGCTGTGCCTGCAGGAAGACTCTGCGGACCGCGTCATCGAAATGCTCAAGGGGGCGATGGCCGAGAGCCGCCTCGGCAACCCGGAGCGCCTGTCCGTGGACATCGGCCCGGTGATCGATGCCGAGGCCAAGGCGGGTATCGAAAAACACATCCAGGCCATGCGCGACAAAGGCCGTACGGTTTATCAGGTGGCCATTGCCGACAGCACGGAGCTCAAGCGTGGCACTTACGTGATGCCGACCCTGATCGAGCTGGAAAGCTTCGATGAGCTGCAACGCGAAATCTTCGGCCCGGTGCTGCACGTGGTGCGCTACAAGCGCAAGGAACTGGGCCTGCTGATCGAGCAGATCAATGCATCCGGCTACGGCCTGACCCTTGGTGTTCATACCCGCATCGACGAGACCATCGCCAAGGTCATCGACAACGTCAACGCAGGCAACGTCTATGTAAACCGTAACATCGTCGGTGCTGTGGTGGGCGTCCAGCCATTTGGCGGCGAAGGCTTGTCCGGTACCGGCCCTAAAGCCGGTGGCCCGCTGTACCTATACCGCCTGCTGTCGACGCGTCCGCAGGATGCCATCGAGAAATCGTTCGTGCGCAGTGATGCACTGTCTGCTCCGGACACCCGCCTGCGTGACATCCTCAACAAACCGTTGCAAGCCTTGAAGGCCTGGGCAGCCAGTAACCAGCAAAGCGATCTGGATGCCCTATGCAGCCAATACGCCGAGCAATCGCAAAGCGGCATCACTCGCCAGCTGGCGGGGCCGACCGGCGAGCGCAACAGCTATGCGATTCTGCCGCGTGAACACGTGCTTTGCCTGGCGGATGACGAGAACGACCTGCTGATTCAACTGGCGGCCGTGCTGGCTGTCGGCAGCTCTGCCGTGTGGCCGGAAACAGACATCAGCAAGCCATTACGCGCTCGTCTGCCAAAGGACGTTCAGGCACGCATCAAGCTGATCCCTGACTGGACCAAGGACGAAGTCATCTTCGACGCCGTCCTGCACCACGGCGATTCCGATCAGCTACGCGCCATCTGCCAGCAGATCGCCCAGCGCAGCGGCGCAATAGTCGGCGTCAACGGCCTGTCCCACGGCGAAACCAACGTGCCGCTGGAACGCCTGGTGATAGAGCGGGCATTGAGCGTGAACACTGCGGCGGCGGGTGGCAATGCGAGCCTGATGACGATCGGCTGATGCCGCTAGGTAACAGATGACGCAGGGCGTCAAGAAAGGCCTTCCCACGCTGGAGCGTGCGGAACGAAAGGTGTCTGAAAAACACCGACCGTTCCCATGCTCTGGACGCTTCGCGTCCGCTCTCGATACCCCCCGCACACGCTCGACCATCACCCGAATCAATCTTGCTACCCTCCCCCCTCAACCCGACCTAGACTTGAGCCATTCCAAGAATAGGTACGCCATCATGTCCGAGTCGCTGCTCAGTTCCCGAAACCTGGCTTTCGAGCTGTATGAAGTGCTGGACGCCGAAGGGCTGACGCGGCGTGAGCGGTTTGCCGAGCATTCGCGGGAAACCTTCGATGCAGCGCTGGGGACGGCGCGTACTATCGCGGAAAAGTATTTTGCGCCGCACAACCGCAAGGCTGACGAAAACGAGCCGCGCTATGAAAATGGCGAAGCGATTCTGATCCCCGAGGTCAAGCCTGCGGTGGATGCGTTTCTCGCCGCTGGTTTTCTCAATGCATCGCGTGATTTTGAAGCGGGCGGCATGCAGTTGCCGACCCTACTGTCACAGGCCTGCTTTGCCCACTTTCAGGCAGCCAATGTCGGAACCACGGCCTACCCGTTCCTGACCATGGGCGCGGCGAATCTGATTGAGAGTTTTGGCAACGACGAACAAAAACAGCGCTTTCTGCAACCGATGATCGAGGGGCGCTTTTTCGGCACCATGGCGCTGACCGAGCCACACGCAGGCTCGTCGCTGTCAGACATCCGCACCCGCGCCGAACCGGCAGAAGACGGCACCTATCGGCTGCGCGGCAACAAGATTTTCATCTCGGGAGGTGATCACGCACTTTCGGAAAATATCGTGCACATGGTATTGGCAAAGCTGCCGGATGCGCCTGGCGGGGTCAAAGGTATCTCGCTGTTCATCGTGCCCAAGTTTCTGGTCAACGACGACGGCAGCCTCGGCAAGCGTAACGATGTGCTGCTGGCTGGCCTGTTTCACAAGATGGGCTGGAAAGGCACTACCTCTACCGCGCTGAATTTCGGCGATAACGGTGAGTGTGTCGGCTATCTGGTCGGCAAGCCTCATCACGGTTTGAGTTACATGTTCCAGATGATGAACGAAGCACGCATCGGCGTCGGCCTGGGCGCGGTCATGCTCGGCTATTCGGGGTATCTGTATTCTCTGGATTATGCCCGCGACCGACCTCAAGGTCGGCTGCCCGACAGCAAGAGCCCCGAGAGCACGCCTGTTCCGATCATTCAGCACGCCGACGTGCGGCGCATGCTGCTGATCCAGAAAGCGTATGTAGAAGGCGCGTTCGACCTGTGCCTGTATGCCTCACGACTGTTCGACGACACACAGACCGGAGAAACCGAAGACGCCCGCAAGCATGCCCATGAACTGTTGGACCTGCTGACTCCGGTGGTCAAGTCATGGCCCTCGGAGTTCTGCCTGAAGGCTAACGAGCTGGCGATTCAGGTTCTAGGCGGTCATGGCTATACCCGCGAATACCCTGTTGAGCAGTACTACCGCGACAACCGGCTTAATCCGATTCATGAAGGTACTCACGGCATTCAGTCGCTGGACCTGCTTGGCCGCAAGCTGGCGCAGAACGGCGGCACCGGCCTCAAGCAACTGCTGCGCCTGATATCCGATACCTGCGAGCGGGCGCAGGGCTACGATTCACTTCATGAGCTGCGCCAACCTCTGGAGCAATTGGTCGCTCATGTGCAGGCTGTCACCCTCGGCCTGCTGACCGATCTGGCGCAAGGCAGAATCACCAGTACGCTGGCCAATTCGGCGCTGTACCTCAAGGTATTCGGCCACACCATCATCGGCTGGCGCTGGCTGGAACAGGCGATCCGCGCCGAGGAAGGTCTGGGCAAAGGTGATTCGGCCGACAGCGGCTTCTACAAGGGCAAGCTGCAAGCTGCCCGCTACTTCCTGACATGGGAATTACCGGGCTGCCATCACGAACTGAGCATTCTGGAAAACCGCGATGACACTTGCCTTGCCATGCGCGATGACTGGTTTTAAATAAAACCGGGCGGCGCTTGATCAGTGAGGGCTGAACAGGTCAGTCATCGGGTTCTGTGGAAAGAACCGGTCGACCAATACCTTGGCATCTGCCCCCAACTTGAGCGCGTATTGCTCTCGACTGAATGGCTCGCCCGTGCGCATATCGTAAAGCGCTCTTCCCTGAACCGGGCGATCGACCTCCTGCATCTGGACTTTCATGAGACGATAAAAATCGCCGACCACTTCTTCGATACTCTCGATCTGAAAATAACAACCAGGCAAAAAGATCGATTCGGCCTCATCGGGCGAGGCTGAAAATGGCGCGATCGGCGTGGCCCTCAAATACCGTCCTTTGGGTAAAACAAAGACCACCGAAGTATCATCGAACGTTATCGGCCCAATCACCGCATTAGTAGGAGCACCGGCTCGACTGCTGGCGAACGCGCTGACCACATAGGGGTTTTCACTGAACGAAGTGATATCGGTATTGACCAGCACATCGCCAACCTTGATCTGCCCGCTGCGAAATACCGCACCCGAGGTGCCCCGATCACCGCTGCCACCCCGATACAACTCGACATCATTGCTATAGCCCACCACCTGGATGTCATCGGCAAGACGCTCAATGAACCTTACCTGGTTGGGGCCCCTACGTTCGCCTGTACGCAGGAATCGATTGAACACCGTATCCTCCTGGGTATAGAGCATGATGTTAGCGCCGTAATAGTCGTCCTCGCCCAGCTTGAATACCCTGTGTTTACAGTGCCACGGGTCCCGGTACACTTCATCGCCTTCGGGTGAAGAGTCAGACTCCAGAACATCGTCCGTGGTTGGCTCCCAGATATCCATGACCTCTTTCTGACGAGTCAGGGCTCTTTCTGCATAATATTGCTCATTGAATATGTCCGTTTGCAGGTACCTGTCCCAGAACGTTGAATGCACTGTTGCATAAGGTTTTCCTGGCGGGACTGATGAGCTGGTAGACGGCACCTGCGGATCCATAGGCGAGCCACCCTGCAAGCCAGGTGATTGAATCAGCGTCCATTCTCCGTCGAGCCCCAAGCGAACCGGCTTACTGCCAACGAACGCAAAAGGATTGTCAGGGTCAACGATAAACCAGCACTGCTGTTGCTCACTGAACATCACGCGGTACGGCAACCGCGCAAGCTTGATCCAGGTTTCGCCATTGCCCAACGAGTAAACGCCACGAAACCTGCCTTCCTCGGCTGAGGGCGTGAGGCTGTCCAGCAGCAGGTTGCCTTCCATGTTTTCCAGCGGATCGACAATCACGCCACTCTCCATAACTTCACTGGGGAGCGACACGACATCCGCCCGCACTAATGGCATACGCTCAGGCATGGCGCGAATGGACATCAGTAGCGGCAGATTAAAAAGCAGGTAAAGGGTGTTGATAATGGCACCCAATACACCAGCGCGACGTTGCGCCGGGGTCTTGCCATTGACCGCCTGATCAATGTTCAACCCGGTATTGGCGAGGCCTGCGCCAACCAGCGTCAGAGCAACGGGCCACCCCAACGCGGCTAGCCCGCCAAAAGCATGCATGAAGGCACTTAGATAACCGATCCACATCTGCTTGCGCAGATCGGCGTTGGACGTCAGCAACTGATGCGCGTCGGCGGTCATGACCTGACGCGCGATATCACGCAGATAAATAAAGGGATCACCCACGATGGGTGCCCGGGATTGATTGATAAGTCGGACATCGGCACGCCAGTCATGCGCGAGCAATTCACTGACTCCGCGCGCAAACCTGACGCTGTCCTGCGTTCGTGCCGCCTCGCCGCGCAGGAAATTGCCTGTCAGTGCCTTACCCGCCTGCTCGCTCGCGAACTGCACCTTGAGCCAGTTGTACAGCGCGCGTTCGTTTTCGAATACCTGAAAAGGCTGCTCGGCATCGGGCCGGTAAATCACTTCCCGGCCATCAGCGATAACGATACGCAGCATGTCGTAAGTCTTGACGCCGTTGATATCCAGCGTATGCACCGAAAGGCCTGGCGTTACCAAGGGCGAGTCCCGCAAGGCCTTCAGCGTCGCAGGCTGCGAGGGATCAGTGACGACGAATCGAGTGACGTGCTTGAAGTCGTCTGGCGAAAGCTGACCTTTGCGCAGGCAATTACCGGCTGCAACCAAATAGTGCGCTTTGGCCAGAATGCAAAAATTCTCACTGTGCGAACTCCAGAAACGCTCCATGCGGCGGGTGTGCAGCGAGCTGAAATCCAGCGTCCACATTTCTGCCAGCAAAGTCTGCGGCAGCATGGGCACCTCGTTGCGCTCGTCGAACACCTCATGATCCGGACCGTGGGTATAAAAACCGCCGTAAAGGGAAAGCTCATCACTGGCCTCTTGGTCGTGGGCGTTGAAGTTCTGCATGAGCAGTTCGATCAACGTCATCGATTGCAGCGGTTTGCCGGAATGTTGCCAGCCGGTAAATGTACGCGGACTGCTGCTTGCGCTGCCGAAACGATGCCAATAGACCTTGTCAGGGTTAAACACCTTTTGCGTGTGCTGAAGCATGATCTTGCTGACTACGCTATAGGCCAGATCGTGCAGATCGGGGTAGTCGAAAACAAATTGCTTCGCGCGTTCACGCAGCAGTTGCTGATCGGTTTTAGGTATTTTCAGAGATTGGGTCGTCATGACTTCTTCCTGTATGAGAGAAGTCACGCACGTAATCACTCATTACGGCATACGTGGCACTAACTATTTATAACGCGACCCTGCGCAGGCAGGCACGTGAACTGATTCAGTCAGAGGCCCGAACAGCAAAGGCGGCGGGTGACTGCAGATTGATCGGGTTCAGCCGGAAGTAATCGCGACCGAAAGTATTTGCTCGCCCGCCTCCAGAACTCTGCATGCGGATCCCGCTTATCGCCGAACGGATTTCCGCCCTTCTTATTTTCTGCAATTTCATCGTCCATGATGAAAACCTTCTATAGCTGAAGCTCGACAACAGGCCGCAAGAAGGCTTGGCTTGCGGCATATACGTCTGTGTCGACCGCAAGATTGCGACGAGTCACGTGCTCTGGAACGCCGAATCTGCGTGATCCGCCGGAAATTGATCTTTGACAGCCAAGCAATTCAACAGGTTAAATCGCTTGGCACGCGGACTGCATGGTCAGTTTTCGCCCCTCTCGCTTCAATTCAGTTTTTCTACGGAGTACCGCCCTTGGACGCCACCACCATCAACAGCCTGTTTCTGGTCGGCGCGTTGCTGGTAGCCGCAAGCATCCTGGTCAGCTCTCTTTCATCACGCCTGGGTATTCCGATCCTGGTCATCATCCTGGCCGTGGGCATGGTGGCGGGCGTGGATGGCGGCGGGATCATCTTCGACAACTACGCTACCGCCTACCTGGTCGGCAACCTTGCGCTGGCCGTGATCCTGCTCGACGGCGGGCTGCGCACACGGGTGGCCAGTTTCCGGGTTGCGCTGTGGCCTGCCTTGTCGCTGGCAACGGTGGGCGTGCTGATCACCACCGTACTGACCGGCATGGTGGCTGCCTGGCTGTTCAATCTCAGCGTCATTCAGGGCCTGTTGATCGGCGCGATCGTCGGTTCGACAGACGCTGCTGCGGTGTTCTCCCTGCTGGGCGGCAAAGGCCTGAACGAGCGGGTCACCGCCAGCCTTGAGATAGAATCGGGCAGCAACGACCCTATGGCCGTGTTCCTGACCGTCACCCTGATCGGCATGCTGGCCAGCGGTCAGACCGGCTTGCACTGGGGGCTGCTGGGGCATTTGATTCAGGAGTTCGGCATCGGCAGTTTCATCGGCCTGGGCGGCGGCTGGATCCTGCTGCAGCTGGTCAACCGCATCAATCTGGCGGCCGGCCTGTACCCTATTCTGGTGATTGCCGGGGGGCTTGCGATCTTTGCCCTGACCAACGCGATTCACGGCAGCGGCTTTCTCGCGGTCTACCTATGCGGTCTGGTGCTGGGTAACCGGCCGATCCGCAGCCGCCACGGCATCCTGCACATGCTTGACGGCATGGCCTGGCTGGCACAGATCGGCATGTTTCTGGTGCTGGGCCTGCTGGTCACGCCACACGATCTGCTGCCGATTGCGATTCCGGCGCTAGGCCTGGCGCTGTGGATGATTCTGGTGGCACGTCCGCTGTCGGTGATGGTCGGCCTGCTGCCGTTCAAGGCCTTCCATGGCCGCGAAAAAGCCTTTATCGCCTGGGTCGGCCTGCGCGGCGCGGTGCCGATCATCCTCGCCGTGTTCCCGCTGATGGCCGGGCTGCCCAATGCGCAGCTGTACTTCAACCTGGCGTTCTTTATCGTACTGGTCTCGCTGCTGCTGCAAGGCACCAGCCTGCCATGGGTGGCCAAACTGTTGAAAGTGACGGTTCCGCCAGACCCCGCGCCTATTTCCCGAGCCGCACTGGAGGTGCACGTCACCAGTGAATGGGAGCTGTTCGTCTACCGTCTGGGCGCTGAAAAGTGGTGCATCGGTGCAGCGCTGCGTGAGCTGAAAATGCCTGAAGGCACGCGTATTGCCGCGCTGTTCCGGGGCCAGCAGTTGCTCCACCCGTCCGGCAGTACGACGCTGGAAGTGGGCGACCTGCTCTGTGTGATCGGTCACGAACATGATCTTCCGGCACTGGGCAAACTGTTCAGCCAGGCACCGCAACGTGGCCTGGACCTGCGCTTCTTCGGCGACTTCGTTCTTGAAGGCGATGCACGGCTGGGTGAAGTCGCGGCCCTGTATGGCCTGAAACTCGATGGCATTGACCCCGGAATGCCACTCAGCCAGTTCATCGTGCAGAAGAATCGCGGCGAGCCAGTGGTGGGCGACCAGATTGAATGGAATGGAACTATTTGGACAGTTGCCGTCATGGACGGGAACAAGATTCAGAAAGTGGGCGTCAAATTCCCCGAAGGAACCCGCCCGGGCCCCGGACTGTTCCTTTAAACTGCCAATCCACACGTATCATCATGCGACCGGTGTCTATGTTTTCCCTGCGTTCCATTTGTGCTGCCGCACTGTTTGCGCTTTGCCTGTCCACCTTCCCGGCGCTCGCCGCCGACCCGCCCAGCAGCGATGCCGTGCAGCAAAGCCTCGACAAGATTGCTGATCGCAAGCTGCCTGATGCCGAGCAGAAAGCGCTGCAACAGGTACTCGAGCAAACGTTGGCTTTTCTCGCCAGCAAGAAGGACAGCGAGCAGAAACTCGAAGCGCTCAAGCAACAACTGGCCCAGGCGCCAAAACAGACCTCGGAAAACCAGCGCGAGCTGGCCCGCCTGAAAGAAAGCAAAGTGGTACCCGTCGCCCAGCGCTACGGCGGCCTTGATGTGCCACAACTGGAGCAGCTTCTCAGCCAGCGCAGTACCCAGCAAAGCGACCTGCAAAGCGAACTCAACGACGCCAACAGCCTGGCCATCACAGCGCAGACCCGGCCTGAGCGGGCGCAGACTGAAATCAGCGCCAATCAGACGCGTATCCAGCAGATCAACGCCATCCTCAAGAGCGGCAAGGACAATGGCAAGACCCTGAGCGCCGACCAGCGCAATCTGCTTAATGCAGAACTGGCCTCGATCAACGCCCTCAACCTGCTGCGCCGTCAGGAACTGGCCGGTAACAGCCAGTTGCAGGACCTGGGCAATAGCCAGCATGACTTGCTGACCGAAAAGGTCGCGCGCCAGGAACAGGAAATTCAGGACCTGCAGACCCTGATCAACGACAAGCGTCGCGCCCAGTCGCAGAAAACGGTCGCCGACCTGTCCCTGGAAGCGCAAAAGTCAGGCGGCAGCAGCCTGCTGGCGACCGAAAGCGCCGCCAACCTCAAGCTTTCCGACTACCTGCTGCGCGGCACCGACCGCCTCAACGAGCTGACCCAGCAGAACCTCAAGACCAAGCAGCAACTGGACAACCTGACCCAGACCGATCAAGCCCTCAGCGAGCAGATCAACGTGCTGAGCGGTAGCCTGCTGCTGTCCAAGATTCTCTACAAGCAGAAGCAGGCGTTGCCGCACCTGGAGCTGGACAAGGGCCTGGCCGACGAAATCGCCAACATCCGCCTGTATCAGTTCGACATCAACCAGCAACGCGAGCAGATGAGCACGCCGACCGCCTATGTCGAAAAGCTGCTCGCCACTCAACCGCCTGAAAACATTACCCCGCAACTGCGCCGTACGCTGCTGGACCTGGCAATCACCCGCAGCGACTTGCTGGAGCGCCTCAATCGCGAGCTGAGCGCGTTGCTCAACGAGTCCATCACGCTGCAACTGAACCAGAAGCAGCTGACCAGCACCGCTCAGGGACTGCGCGCCACACTCGACGAGCAGATGTTCTGGATCCCCAGCAACAAGCCGCTGGACCTGGAATGGTTTCAGAATATCTGGCCGCGCCTGCAAAAGCAGATCGCCACCCTGCCCTGGACATCCAGCCTGAGCGAGCTGTCAGACGGCCTGACTCAGCGACCGCTGCTGTTCCTGCCCCTGTTGCTGTTGATCGGCGTACTGACCTGGCGGCGCAAGGCGCTGTATCAGAAGCTGAATCGCCTGCATGCCGACATCGGCCACTTCAAACGTGACAGCCAATGGAAAACGCCACTGGCGCTGCTGATCAACGTGCTGCTGGCAATGCCTGTGGCGCTGGGCCTGGCGCTGTGCGGCTATGCCCTGCAAATCGATGCACGCGGGCAAAACGCCAACCTGGGCGAGGCCTTGTTGCAGATCGCCCTCGCCTGGCTGGTGTTCTACACCGCCTACCGCGTACTCGCCCCATCTGGCGTTGCCCAACTGCATTTCCGCTGGGAAACGGCGCAGGTCGAGTTCCTGCGTGGCTGGGTGCGTCGCCTCGGGCTGGTCGTTCTGGCCCTGGTGGCGGTGGTGGCCGTTGCTGAACACCAGCCTGCCGCACTGGCCGACGATGTACTGGGGATCGGCGTGGTCCTGACCTGCTACGCGCTGATGACCTGGCTGCTCGGTCGCCTGCTGATCTCAAGCCCCACGCATCACAATGCCTCACTGTTCCGCAAAACCGTCGGCGTGGTGTTCACGGCATTGCCGGTCGCGCTCTTCCTGGCGGTTTGCTTTGGCTACTACTACACCGCGCTCAAGCTCAGCGACCGTCTGATCGACACTCTGTACCTGATGATGATCTGGCTGATGGTCGAGGCGACCTTCGTTCGCGGCCTGAGCGTTGCCGCCCGGCGTCTGGCCTATCAGCGCGCGCTGGCCAAGCGTCAGGCAGCCCGGGAAAACGGCGACAGCGACATTCCGGTCGAAGAGCCGAAGCTGGACATAGAACAGGTCAACCAGCAGTCGCTGCGCCTGATCCGCCTGGCCCTGCTGGCCGGGTTCGTCGGCGCGCTGTATCTGGTCTGGGCCGAACTGATCACGGTATTCGCCTACCTGGACAACATCATCCTCTACGAATACACCAGCGGCACCGGTGCCAACATGAGCATGGTGCCGATCAGCCTGAGCGACTTCCTCGGTGCCGGGGTGATCATCGTCATCACCTTCGTGCTCGCCGGCAACCTGCCGGGTCTGCTGGAAGTGCTGGTGCTGTCACGCATGAACCTCGCGCAAGGCAGTGCCTACGCGACAACCACGCTGCTGTCGTACACCATCGCCGGTGTCGGCTTCGTGACCACGCTGTCGACGCTGGGCGTGAGCTGGGACAAATTGCAGTGGCTGGTCGCGGCGCTGTCGGTAGGGCTCGGGTTCGGCATGCAGGAGATCTTCGCCAACTTCATCTCCGGCATCATGATCCTCTTCGAACGCCCGGTGCGGATCGGTGACACCATCACCATCGGTGCCCTCTCGGGAACGGTCAGCAAGATCCGCATCCGCGCCACGACCATCACCGACTTCGATCGCAAGGACATCATCGTCCCGAACAAGACGTTCATCACCGGCCAGCTCATCAACTGGTCGCTGACCGACACCGTCACCCGCGTAACGCTCAAGCTGGGCGTCGATTACGGCTCGGACCTGGACCTGGTGCGCTCCCTGCTGCTGCAAGCCGCTAGGGAAAACCCTCGGGTGCTCAAGGAACCAGAGCCCATCGTCTACTTCCTGAACTTCGGCGAAAGCACCCTCGACCACGAACTGCGCATGCACGTCCGCGACCTGGGCGACCGCAATCCGGTGCTGGACGAGATCAACCGCTTCATCAATCGCGAGTTCAAGAAGCAGCACATCAACATCTCGTTCCGCCAGATGGAGATTTACCTCAAGAACACCCAGGGCCTGGAATACAAGCTGGTGCCCGCCGAGCCAAGCGACAAAACCGGTGCCCCGACCGGGCAAACAACGCTGCAACCGGTAAACACCAAAGTGGCCCCGGCGACCAAGGATGCGCCCGAGCCGCCTGAGTTGCGGCTGGACTGAGGCGATTATTTTCTGCAACAGCACGCGTCAATCGGGTAACCGCCCGGTTGACGCGCGATTGCAATGAAATCAGGCCTCAACCCGACCAATCACCACCTTCGCCTCCAGATACCCGCCAGGCTCCTTGCTGATCTGCACGGTTCCGGCACACGGCGCCAGTATCGATGTTTCCATCTTCATCGCCTCCATGATCGCGATCACCTGCCCCTTTTCTACCGTCGCTCCGTCCTCAACCGCCCAGGCATGCAGGTTGCCCGCGACCGGCGTCAGTACTGCGTGCGGGTCAGGGGCGTCGGCAGCTGGCTGGCTGGCGTCAGCCGGTGCGGCAGCGTTCAGGCTCATGCCGGCCAGCAGCGCAGTAGGCAGGCCCAGTTCGTGGCGTTTTCCGTCGATTTCGACGAAGGTGCGCAGCACGCCTGCATCAACTGGCGCAGCGCTGCGCGGTGCGAGGGTGACGTGTTCGGCGAAGTCGGTTTCGATCCAGCGGGTGTGGACGGCAAAGGTATTGGACGCCGTGAAGTCATCATGGTCCATGACCGCCCGATGGAACGGCAGCACGGTGGCCACGCCTTCCACCTTGAACTCGGCCAACGCACGGCGGGCGCGGCTGATGGCCTGTTCGCGGGTTGCGCCGGTGACGATCAGTTTGGCGATCATCGAATCGAAGTTCGCTGACACTCGCGAGCCTTCTGTCACGCCGGTGTCCAGCCGCACGCCCGGTCCGGACGGTGGCTGAAACACGTCGATGGTGCCCGGGGTCGGCAGGAAGCCGTTGCCTGCATCTTCGGCGTTGATGCGGAATTCAAAGCTGTGGCCGCGCGGTACAGGCGTACCGTCGAACGACAGCGGCAGGCCGTCGGCCACGCGCAATTGTTCGATGACCAGATCCACACCGCTGGTTTCTTCAGTCACCGGGTGTTCCACCTGCAAGCGTGTGTTGACCTCCAGGAATGACAGGGTGCCGTCGCCACTGAGCAGGAATTCCACCGTACCGGCACCGACATAGCCCGCTTCGGCACAGACCGCGCGGGCCGACTCGTGAATGCGCTGGCGCAGCTCGTCGGTCAGGTAAGGGGCCGGGGCTTCCTCGATCAGCTTCTGGTTGCGACGCTGCAACGAGCAATCCCGGGTGCCGACCACAACCACCCGGCCATGCCGGTCGGCGATGATCTGCGCTTCAATGTGCCGTGGGCGATCCAGAAAGCGTTCGACGAAGCACTCGCCACGACCGAACGCGGTCACCGCTTCACGCACCGCAGACTCGTACAGCTCGCTGACTTCATCGAGCTTCCAAGCGACTTTCAGGCCGCGACCACCGCCGCCAAATGCCGCCTTGATGGCAATCGGCAGGCCGTACTGCTCGGCGAACGCAAGCACTTCAGAAGCATCTTTCACCGGGTTTTCAGTGCCAGCTACCAGCGGCGCACCGACTTTCAAAGCGATGCGCCGGGCTTGCACCTTGTCGCCCAGCGCGTCGATGGTTGCAGGGTCCGGGCCGATCCAGGTCAGGCCGGCGTCGATTACGGCGCGGGCAAAGTCGGCGCGTTCCGAGAGGAAGCCATAACCTGGGTGAACCGCGTCGGCACCGGCACGAGCAGCGACTGCCAGCAGCTTTTCGATGTTCAGATAGGTGTCGGTGGGGCGCTCACCTTGCAGCCCATAGGCTTCATCGGCCTGACGCACATGCAGCGCGTCGATATCGGCATCGGCATACACGGCCACCGAGGCAACCCCATAGTCACGGCAGGCGCGGGCAATACGCACGGCAATTTCGCCACGGTTGGCAATCAGAACCTTTTTCATCTGTTATTGGTCTCGTCTGAAGTGGCGGAGCGCACTGGTTCGAAGGCGCTCAGCGGGTTGAAACGAATGCGAGCATTGACCGGAATCTGCCCGGCCTTGTCCAGGTGATAGGTAGCGACTGCGCCGATGACCGGGTAACCGCCCGTCAACGGGTGGTCCGCCAGAAACAGTACCGGCTGGCCACTGGGCGGCACCTGAATGGCACCGACCGTGGTGCCCTCGCTGGGCAGTTCGCCACTGACGGCGCGCGCAAGCGACTGCTCGCCTGCCAGGCGGATACCGATCCGGTTGGATTGCGGTGTGACCAGCCAGGTCTGCTGCGCAAGCAACGCCTGCGCCTCGGCGGTGAACCAGTCGCTGCGCGGCCCCATGACCACATCCAGGGTAATGACCTGATCATTACGCGGCATATCGAAGGCCGGTTGTTCGCCAGTCGACACCGCAGCACCACCGGTTCTGCGCCTGAAGCCCAGCCGGTCATCCGCCGCCAGCGCTGCGGGCCCCACCTGGGCCAGCGTGTCGGTGGACAGACTACCCAGCACCGGCTCGTGGACAAAACCGCCGCGCACGGCCAGATAACTGCGCAAGCCTGCGGTGGGCGAACCGATGCTCACCTGATCGCCGCTCTGCAACGAAAACGGCGCGTAAAGCGGCGGCTGCATGCGTTGGCCATCAGTCGTCAGCACCTCGACAGGCGCCTGAGCACCGGTAACCGCTACCACGGCCTGGCCCTGACAGGTAAACGTCAGGCCACCCATGAGAATCTCCAGACAAGCAGTGCCCGGCTCGTTGCCTACTGCGCGATTGGCCGCACGCAATGCGCCGCGATCCAGTGCACCCGATGCGGAAACACCCTGCCCTGCCCGACCAGGACGACCCAGGTCCTGAAACAGGGTTTGCAAACCCGGCGTAACGACTTGCAGATAGTCTTCGGTGATTGTCGACGCCTGCTGACGAACGGGCGCAGCAACCGAAACGCTGGTCACGGGCAGCGGACCGGCGTCTTGAAAGCGCACGCGATAGCCAGGCTGAAGCAAGGCTGGCTCGTCGCGGCCCAGATCCCACATTTTTGAGTGAGTCACGCCGATGATCTGCCAGCCACCGGGGCTGGCCTGTGGATAAATGCCGCTGAAACCACCGGCCAACGCCACTGCACCAGCCGGAATGCGCGTACGCGGTGTGCTGCGCCGCGGCACGACAAAGCCGGCACCGCCGCTGAGGTAGGCAAAACCGGGCGCAAAGCCACAGAAGGCAACGTTGTAGTCGCTACCGGTGTGGCGCTTGATCACTTCGTCAACGCTGATGTCCAGCTCGCGGGCCACATCAGCCAGGTCTTCACCGTTGTAATGCACGGGTATTTCAATCAGCTTGCCGGGCTCGCGAGCGCTGCCGCGAATGTCACGCGAGGCAATCTGCGCCGCCAGCGCTTCGAAACTGATGCCAGACGGACGAAAATGCACCAGCAGCGTCCGGGCCGCCGGAACGATTTCCTCCACGCCGAAAATGGGCATCTGCTGTAACGATTCGAACAGGGCCAGAGTCTCGTCCAGGTTCGACAGTTCAACCAGGAGCGCGTCCAGGTTGGCCGGGTAGAAACGCATGAGCCTCTCCTATACGTGGTAGTAGCTGTCCGGAATATCGGTAATGAACATGTGCCCCGGCGCATGGGAAATCGCGAACGGCACACGAGACGCCATGACAACCGCCTGCGGGGTCACGCCGCAGGCCCAGAACACAGGAATCTCGCCGGGCTTGATGCTCACTGCATCGCCGAAGTCCGGATGCGCCAAGTCCTTGATGCCAAGCAGCTCAGGTTCGCCGACATGCACCGGGGCGCCGTGCACGCCGGGGTAGCGCCCGGTGATCCGCGCTGCCTCGGCAACCCGGTCGGCAGCGATGGGCCGCATAGAAACCACCAAGTTTCCCTGCAAGCGCCCGGCAGGTCGACAGACACGATTGCTGCGGTACATCGGTACGTTGCAGCCTTCGCTGATATGGCGCACGTCGATCCCAGCGTTCATCAGGTCGGTTTCGAAGGTGAAGCTGCAGCCGATCAGAAAACTGACCAGATCGCCGTGCTGCGCCCAGATTTCGCTGGCGTCGCTGACTTCTTCAGCCAGTTGCCCATCACGCCAGACCCGATACAACGGCAAGTCGGTGCGCAGGTCGGCCTGCTCGGCCAGCAACGTGGTGTAACTGCCGGGCTCGGTCACATCCAGCACCGGACAGGCTTGCGGGTTGCGCTGGGCGAACAGCAGAAAGTCATAGGCCCAGTCGCGCGGCAGCGTGATCATGTTGCACTGGGTCAGACCGGGAGCCTGACCTGCGGTAGGCGAGACAAACCCTTGTCGATAGCGGGCACGTGCGTCGATAGCCGCCTGACGGGCGTGTTGCAAGGTGTTGTTCATGATCAGCCCCTATTGAATGCGCGGACGGTAACGCCTGCGTCGTGCAAACGGTCTTTCAGGATGCGGGCGATGTTCACCGCGCCCGGGCTGTCGCCGTGTACGCAGATAGAATCGGCTTGCAGGCTGATTTCGCGGCCATCTTCAGTCTCGATAACCCCGTCGCGCACCAGGCGCAACATGCGTTCGGCGATCCGTTCGGCATCGTGCAGCACGGCACCGGGCCGCGAGCGCGAGACCAGCGTGCCTTCAGCGGTATAGGCGCGGTCGGCGAACGCTTCGGCGACGCACGCCAGTCCGGCTTCCCGCGCCCAGCCGAGCAGCGGGGAATTAGCCAGACACACCAGCTTCAGCGCAGGGTCGATGCGCAGCAGCGCCTGAATGACCGCCGCTGCCTGGCGCTGATCGCCAGCGATGGTGTTGTACAGCGCGCCGTGGGGTTTGACGTATGTCACGTTGGTACCAGCGCTGCGCGCCAGCCCCTGAAGCGCGCCGATCTGGTAAATGACGTCGGCGGTCAGTTGGTCGCTCGGGATATCCATGTTGCGGCGGCCAAACCCGACGAGGTCCGGGTAAGCCACATGCGCACCAATGGCCACGCCGCGGGCCGCAGCGGCCTCAAGGGTACGCAGGATGCCGGCCGGATCGCCAGCATGAAAACCGCAGGCCACGTTGGCACTGCTGACCACATCGAGAATCGCCTCGTCGTCGCCCATGCTCCAGGCGCCGAAGCTTTCACCGAGATCACTGTTGAGGTCTATTGCAGGCATTTTTATTCTCCGAAATCAGGCTGCATTGATGAAGGCAAAGATGGCTCCCGCCGATTTGAACGCCATGTACCACGACAGCAGACAGGTCAGCACGCCCAGCACCAATAGCCAGCGCGGGTAGTGGTAGCCGTCCATCATGTCGGACCGACGCCAGCCGACGTACATGAAAATGCTCAGGCCCAGTGGCAGAATCAAGCCGTTGAAGCCACCGGCAAACACCAGCAGCGCAGCCGGTGGTTTGCCCCACATGACGTATACGACCACGGTGATCAGGATAAAGCCGACCGTGGCAAGGTTGCGCACGCGCTCGGTGATGCGTTTGGAAAATACCGTGATGAACGACATCGAAGTATAGGACGCGCCGATCACGCTGCTGATGCCGGCCGCCCAGAGCACCAGGCCGAACATGATCAGGCCGAAGTTGCCAGCGGCAGCGGTGAACGCCTGGGCCGCAGGGTTTGCGCCCTGGCCGGATACATCGATGACAACGCCGCTGGCGACCACGCCGAGGATTGCCAGAAACAGTATGTAACGGACAACCCCGGTGACCAGAATACCGGTCAGCGCCGCCTTGGACACTACATCGATGTTCTCGACCCCGACGGTGCCGCGATCCAGCAAGCGGTGAGCACCGGCGTAAGTGATATAGCCACCGACCGTGCCGCCGACGATGGTGGTGATGGCCGCGAAATCGACCATGTCCGGCAGGATCGTCTGGCGCAGAGCCTCGCCCAGCGGCGGGTGCGAGGCAAAGGCGGCGAAGAGGATCAGGCAGACCTTCAGGGTGCCCAGCACCATCATGATGCGGTCCATGGCAATGCCGGCGCGGTGGGATGAGAAAATCGCGATGGCGATCAGCGCGCTCAAGGCGCCCCCCCATTTGGGATCAAGACCGGTCAACGCATTCAAGCCCAGGCCCGCACCGGCGATGTTGCCCAGACTGAACACCAGGCCGCCGAAGATGACCAGTACCGCGAGCAGATAACCACTGCCCGGGATCGCTGCGTTGGCCAGATCGGCCGCGCGCATTCTGGTCAGCGTTACGATGCGCCAGACATTCAACTGCACCACGAAGTCGATCAGGATCGACGCCAGAATGCCGAAGGCAAACGCCGCCCCCAGGGTCGCGGTGAAAGTGGCTGTCTGGGTCAGAAATCCTGGGCCGATGGCAGAGGTCGCCATCATGAAGATCGCGGCGATCAATGAGGCGCGACGCGCCTTGGTGAACTCATTGGCAGTCTGTGTCACGGCGGCATTCCTGAGATGAGAGGTAACCTGCCAGAGCAATGAGCATGCCAAAGGGCATTAAACAGCGCCAAGTTGTAGATACATAAAGATAATATTGTTGAACAATCCATATGTTATGGATCAACAATGCGCACCATATTGTTACGCTTGAACTCAAGTGTGCTACCTGATGAAGCATCGGATGGCCTTCGTCCTTGCCAGCCAATGAGCTGTCGTGGAATATCGACTCGGCTTTTCCTTATCCGGACCCTTTATGAACGACGCTGCCTCTCTCCTCCCTCGTACGCTTGGAGAATCCATCACCACAGAGCTTCGCAGAATGCTGGTCGAGGGTGAGCTGGTTCCCGGTCAACGCCTTTCGGAAGCGGCGCTGGCCGAAAGCCTGCAGATTTCCCGCAATACCTTGAGAGAAGCTTTCAGAATTCTGACCCGCGAGGGTTTGCTCACTCATGAACCCAACCGCGGCGTGACTGTGGCCAAGCCTGACATGGCTTCGATCATCGATATTTATCGCATCCGGCGCTTTATCGAATGCAGGGCGATTGCCCAGGCTTATCCACAGCATCCCGGTGTGCTGCACATGCGCAATGCGGTCCAGGCCGGCGTGCAGGCGCGTGAGGCCAAGGACTGGATTGCCGTGGGCACCGCCAACATGATGTTTCACAAGGCCATCGTCGAGCTGTCCGACAGCCCGCGACTGGCGGCGTTTTATGCGCAGATATCAGCAGAGTTGCGCCTGGCCTTCGGGCTGCTCAACGACCCGGAGCTTCTGCATTCACCCTATCTGGACATGAATGCAGCGGTTCTCGGGCGCCTTGACGCGGGCAAGACCGATGAGGCGACGCGCATGCTCGAGGATTATCTGGTGCAATCGGAACGAACGATTCTGGCCGCCTTCGAGCGAAGCCGGAACCGATAGTCCGGGCGCAGCCCCGATCACCAGAACTACCACCCAAGGACCCGGTCTACGGGTTCTGACCGTTGCAACACGCCCGACGAGCCAGGAAGGCCGCCGCTTCGTTGAAAGCCTGAAATTCCCCTCTGGAGGCGATACGCTTTGAAAGCACTCGACGAACTCACTTTCGACAACCGCTTTGCCCGACTGGGCGATGCGTTCTCAACTTCCGTGCTGCCTGAGCCCATCGATGCGCCACGGCTTGTGGTTGCCAGCGAATCCGCGCTGGCGCTGCTGGACCTGGCCCCTGAACAAGCCGATCTGCCGCTGTTAGCGGAGATATTCAGCGGCCACAAGCTGTGGTCAGAAGCCGAGCCGCGAGCGATGGTTTATTCCGGCCACCAGTTTGGTTCCTACAACCCGCGCCTGGGCGACGGCCGCGGGCTGTTGCTGGGCGAGGTGTATAACGACGCTGGCGAACACTGGGACCTGCACCTCAAGGGCGCGGGCCGCACGCCGTACTCGCGGATGGGTGACGGGCGCGCCGTGCTGCGTTCGTCGATCCGCGAGTTTCTGGCTTCCGAAGCGTTGCACGCGCTGGGTATCCCCAGCAGCCGTGCAGGGTGCGTAGTCAGCTCCAGCACGCCGGTATGGCGCGAAACCCAGGAACACGCAGCGATGGTGCTGCGTCTGGCGCAGAGCCATGTGCGCTTCGGCAGTCTTGAATACTTCTTCTACACCAAACAGCCAGAGCAGTTGAAGACCCTCGCCGAGCATGTGCTGACGATGCATTACCCGCTCTGCCAGGAGCAGCCTGAGCCGTATCTGGCGATGTTCCGGGAAATCGTCGAGCGTAACGCCGAGCTGATTGCCAAGTGGCAGGCCTACGGCTTCTGTCATGGCGTGATGAACACCGACAACATGTCGATTCTGGGCATTACCTTCGATTTCGGACCGTTCGCGTTTCTGGACGATTTCGATGAGCACTTCATCTGCAACCATTCCGATCACGAAGGTCGCTACTCCTTCAGCAATCAGGTGCCTATCGCGCAATGGAACCTAAGCGCACTGGCGCAGGCGCTGACGCCGTTCATCAGCGTGGAAGCGTTACGCGAGACCATCGGCTTGTTCCTGCCGCTTTATCAAGCGCACTACCTGGACCTAATGCGTCGTCGACTGGGCCTGACCATTGCCGAAGATCAGGACGAACAACTGGTCAGCCAATTGCTGAAGCTGATGCAGAACAGCGGCGTGGATTACACCCTGTTTTTCCGTCGCCTGGGCGATCAGCCCGCCGTAGAAGCGCTGCGCACATTGCGCGACGACTTTGTCGACATCAAGGGCTTCGATGGCTGGGCAGAAGCGTATCTGGCGCGTATTGCCGGCGAGGGCAAAGGCACCGAGCAAGAGCGTCAAACCCGCATGCACGCGGTCAATCCGCTTTACATCCTGCGCAACTACCTGGCCCAGAACGCTATCGCCGCAGCGGAAAAAGGTGACTATGCAGAAGTCCGCCGCCTGCACCAAGTGCTCTGCACGCCCTTCACAGAACAACCCGGAATGGAAGGCTACGCCCAGCGACCACCGGACTGGGGCAAGCATCTGGAAATCAGCTGTTCGTCGTGAAGCTTTTGGTCCCCTATCGTGCCCATGCTCAGCGTGCTCTGCGTCCTGCCTTGAGTGTGCGGCGCGACATAGATCTGTGACGCGGAGCGTCACGCACGGCATTCCCATGCTGGAGCGTGCGGAACGATAATCCTGTAACTATCGTGCGGCGGTCCGCGTCGCATGCCGTTCTGGACGCTCCGCGTCCTATCCGGAATGTGCGGTGCGGCACAGATCTGTGATGCGGAGCGTCACGCACGGCATTCCCACGCTGGAGCGTGAGGAACGATAATCCTGTAACTACCGTACGGCGCTCCGCGTCGCATGCAGTTCTGGACGCTCCGCGTCCTATCCGGAATGTGCGGTGCGGCGCAGATCTGTGACGCGGAGCGTCACGCACGGCATTCCCACGCTGGAGCGTGAGGAACGATAATCCTGTAACTATCGTGCGGCGGTCCGCGTCGCATGCAGTTATGGACGCTCTGCGTCCGATCCTGACTGTGCGGTGCGGCGCAGATTTGTGACGCGGAGCGTCACACCCGGCATTCCCACGCTGGAGCGTGCGGAACGATAACCCTGTAACTATCGTGCGGCGGTCCGCGTCGCATGCCGTTCTGGACGCTCCGCGTCCTATCCGGAATGTGCGGCGCGGCACAGATCTGTGACGCGGAGCGTCACGCACGGCATTCCCACGCTGGAGCGTGAGGAACGATAACCCTGTAACTATCGTGCGACGCTCCGCGTCGCATGCCGTTCTGGACGCTCCGCGTCCGATCCGGAATGTGCGGTGCGGCACAGATCTGTGACGCGGAGCGTCACGAACGGCATTCCCACGCTGGAGCGTGCGGAACGATAATCTCAACTATCGTGCGACGCTCCGCGTCGCATGCCGCTCTGGACGCTCTGCGTCCTCTTTACCTATGACAGCCCTGCATCCACCAGCCACTGCTCCAGCCCTTCCAGGTCGGGGATGCGCGCCACGGTTTCGCCGATCTGTACGGCAGCCAGCTCCAGTTCGGCCAGTGGGACGTCGACGTAGCTCAACTGGCTGTCGACTTTGCACGAGCGCGGAATGCCTTGGGTGAGCAACGCGATGAACCTGACGTCGTTACGCCCGCCCAGTGCATTGAGCACTACAATCCGGGCCCGGCCACCCACGCGGGTGCGGCCTCCGCAGGCGGCTTCGAAACTGAGCAACGGCAAGGTCAGCTCGCGCCAGCTGATCGGTCCCAGATACCACTCGGGAGCGCCCGGCTCCGCGCTGCAGTCCTGGTAGTCGATCAACTCGGCGACCGCGACGTTGGGCAGCAGCAAATGCCGGTCACTCAACGGCAGCAGCAGGCCGGTCAGGCTGGTCAGGCGACTGGTCTGGAACGTACCTTCAGACATGCACCTGACTCCAGTAAGCAATACTCTCCAGCAACACGGTTTCCTGATAAGGCTTGCTCAGGTACTCGTTGACGCCCACCGCCATGGCCCGATCCCGGTGCTTCTGGCCCGAGCGGGAAGTGATCATGATGATGGGCAGTTCCTTGAGCTGTTCGTCCTGGCGGATCTGGCTGGCTACTTCAAAGCCGTCCATGCGCGGCATTTCGATATCCAGCAGCATGATGTCAGGCGTGTGCTCCTGCAACAGGGTCATAGCGTCAATCCCGTCCTTGGCGGTCAGCACATGCATGCCGTGGCGCTCAAGCAACCGGCTGGTGACTTTGCGTACCGTCACCGAATCGTCCACCACCATCACCAGCAACGGCCTGGCGTGCTCGGCTTCGTGGTAGACAGGCGCCAACCCTCTGAAAGGCAAGCCCTGCAAGGTACGAATCTGCGCCATCAAGTCGAGAATCAGGACCACACGCCCATCACCCAGAATGGTCGCACCGGAAATGCCCTGCACCCTTGAGAACTGCGTACCAAGGCTCTTGACCACAATTTCGCGTGAACCTGCCAGCGCATCGACCTGCACCGCCACCCACTGATCCTGCAAATGCACCAGCAATACAGGCAGCGGCTGCAATTGCCCGGCAAGCCTGGGTGGACTGCTGCCCAGCAACTCGCCCAGATAACGCAGCTCGTAGCTGCGTCCGCCGTATTGATAACGCGGCGGGCTGGTCTGGTAATAGCCATCGAGCTCGTTGGCCATGACGCGCACGATGCCATCGACGGTATTGAGCGGCACGGCATATTGCTCTTCGCCGCAGGTCACCATCAGCGCACGGTTGACCGAAACCGAAATCGGCAGGCGAATACGGAAGCGCGTGCCCTTGCCAGGCACCGAGTCGATGACCATCGAGCCGCCCAGTTGTTTGACCTCGGCATGCACCACATCCATGCCGACGCCACGTCCGGAAATCTGGGTGATGATCTCGCTGGTGGAAAACCCCGCCTGCAGAATGAACGGCAAAACCTCATGGTCGGACAGATCGGCATCCGGATGGATCATGCCGCGTTTGATGGCCTTGCGGCGCACGGCCGCCAGGTCGACACCCGAGCCGTCATCGCTCAACTCGATCACCATATCGCCGCCTTCGTACATCAGCTCAAGGCTGATATGGCCCTGCTCCGGCTTACCGGCAGCGATGCGTTTTTCAGTGCTTTCCAGGCCATGATCAACAGCGTTGCGCAGCATGTGTTCCAGCGGCGCGACCATCCTTTCAAGCACATTGCGATCCATTTCACCGTCGGCATTGCCGACCTCGAAATGGACCTTCTTGTGCAGTTCCGAGGCAACCTGGCGCACCACGCGACGCAAACGCGGCACCAGGCGTTCGAACGGCACCATGCGCGTACGCATCAGGCCTTCCTGCAACTGGGTGTTGACCCTGGCCTGTTGCGACAGCAGCGTTTCAGCGTCGCGGGCCCGCGCACCGAGGGTTTCCTTGAGGTCCATCAGGTCGGAGGCAGACTCGAAAAGCGCACGCGACAACTGTTGCAACTGCGAATGACGGTCCATTTCCAGCGGGTCGAATTCCTCATAACCCAGCCGCTCGGCCTGAACCTGCTCGCGACTGAGAATACGGCCTTGGGTTTCCATATCCAGGCGACGCAATTGATCGCGCATCCGCTCGATAGTGGTTTCAACTTCCAGCAGCGCGACCTGCGAATCCAGAATCTGCTGTTCGATCCGCCCACGGAAAATAGATGTTTCACCGGCCAGGTTGACCAGGTCTTCCAGTTGCTCGGCGGGCACCTTGACCATTTCCGGCCCACTGCGCTCGACCTCGCCGTCAGCAGCAGGCGCGACGGCCACCACCGATTCAGGACCGGTTTCAAAGGCTTGCGCAACCACCGGCTCGCCCACCGGTTCATCGCTGGCCAGTCTGCGGATGCTTTCAATCAGCAGCGAGGCATCAGGCAGCGGCTTTTCGTTACGCACTGCGTCGAGCATATCGGCCAGCACATCGTGACCGCTCTGCAACAGGCTGATCGTCAATGGCGCAGGCTGCAGGTTGCCGGCAGAAAGCCCTTCATAAAGCGTTTCCAGCTCGTGGGCCAGATCGCCTATCGGGGCGATTTCGACCATCCGCGCGCCGCCCTTGAGGGTGTGCAGGTCGCGCAACAGGTTTTCGACTTCCAGCAGGTTGTGCGGATCGGCCTGCCAGCGGGCCAGCGCAGCGCCCGAGCTTTCGATGATATCGAAACCCTCCTCAAGGAAGACTTCACGCAGCTCGGTGTCATGTTCGGGAAGATCTTCGCTGGCCGCTGGCGGTGCCTGCACATCAGACCCAGAGCTCTCGAGCGTACGACAGCGGCCCAGCGCTTCGATCAAGGCCGAGGGATCACTGAGCGCTTCCTGCCGATACAACTGCTCCAGCAGAATCGCCAGATGGTCATGACTCTCGTGCAGCAGTTCGGCCAGCGCTGGCGAATGGTTGAAGCGCCGGTCGATCAAGCCTTCGTAGAGGTTTTCCAGTTCGTGGGCAAGGTCGCCCACCTCGGCCACCTCGGCCATCCGCGCGCCGCCCTTGAGGGTGTGCAGGTCGCGCTGCAGTGAGGCCAGCGGCGCGGAGTTTTCCGGATCAGCCAGCCAGCGCTGTAATGCCTGACCGGCGCTGTCGAGGATATCGACAGCTTCTTCCAGAAATATCTCGACGATCTCGTCGTCAGGGCCAGCAGTTTCAGCATGCTCAGCCTCACTGGCCAATTGCTCGGTGGCCGCGTTGAGTTCGGTAACGCTCAGGGTCCGATGGCCATCGCTCTTGACCAGACCGGTCGCCGAAGGGTCCAGCGCCTGATCCAGCAACTGGTTCAAGGCTCGCACGCACTCGGGACGTGGTTCGACGTCCTGACCGGCAGCCACCTGATCAAGCATATTGATCAACGCTTCGTGGGCGCTCTCTGCTGCATCGAAAAAGCGTTCGCTGACCGCCAGGCTGCTTTCCTCGACCGCCCCGTATAGGTCGAGCAAGGCTTCGCAGAGCTCATCGACCTGCGGCAGATCGGCCAGATGCGCGCCATGCCCCAGCGTAGTCAGTTCATCGAGCAACGCGCTCAGCTCCTGACGTTCGCCCGGGTGCTGACGCCAGCGCCGCAACAGGTTTTCCGCGTCCAGTACGATATCCATGCCTTCGGCCAGAAAGCCGGCAAGCAGCGTGGGATTACGCTTGATCCGCAGGCCACTGTCCGACTCGCGCAGCACCACAGTGAGCCGCTCGTTGAGTAGCGCCAGGGCCGCTTCGATCAGCTCCGCAGCACCCGCAATGGCTGCCAGCGGGGTTGTGTCGAGTTGCTTGAGCCCGCTGTGCAACAACGGTTCTGCGCTGCGCAGCAGGGCGAGTTCGGGCGCGCCGATGTCGATAAGGTTGGCTTTGTATTCGCGCACCAACTGGTCGAGCGGGCTGGCCAGCTCGGCAATCGGCAACACACCGGCCATGTGCGCGCTGCCTTTGAGGGTGTGCAGCGCACGCAGCACTGCGTCGCTGATTGAAGGCGATGCCGATTGTTCGGCGTTGTCGAGGAAGCGACCCAGGGTATTCAGATGCCCTAGCGCTTCCTGACGGAAAATTTCCAGCAATTGCGGATCAAGCGCTTCGACCGGCACAGATTCACCGGTTGCGGGCAGTGCCGGCAGCTCAAGTCCATTGGCCAGCGCATGGGCACGGCCCGCCAGCAGGTCGACATCGTTACGCTGGCGCTGCGCATCCTCGGCGAAATCGCGAATCACCGACGGCAGCAGCGTCAGCACTTCGCTCATCAATTGCTGAACTTCAAGACCCGCCAGCACATCGCCTTCCAGCACCCGGTTGAGCAGGTTCTCCACCGACCAGGCCAGTTCGCTGAGAATCAGCGCACGCACCATCCGGCCGCTGCCCTTGAGGGTATGAAACGCCCGGCGCACTTCGGTCAGTGCGGTGCTGTCCCAATGGCCGCCGCTGCCCAGTGAGGCAAACCAGCGCGGCAGATACTCGCGCAATGCGTCGAGCACCTCGTCGGCCTCTTCCAGAAAGACTTCGCGCAACTCGTCGTCCACCGCCTCTTCGTCTGCCGAGGGCGGCAACAGGCTGGTGGGTACGTTGCGGGCAGGCGGATTGACTGCCGACACCGGGCTGGCGAGAACCTGGGCAATGGTTTGCGCAGGGCTGACCAGCGCCTTGCGATCATCCAGTTCCAGCAACTCATCCTGGGTGATGATTTCTTCCAGCAGCGGCACTTCAAGGGTGTCGGCAGCGGGCGTATAGCCCAGCCGCGCCAGGCTTTGCTGGGCCATGTCGAGGACCTGATCACCCGGCGCTTCATGGTCTTCGAGCATGCGCTCCAGGTAATACTCGATGCCAGTAATTGTATCGGCCAGGCAATCGAGCTGAACCCAGCTGGGACGGGTTTCGTCCACCAGCAGGTGTTCCTGAATGTATTCGTTGCAGGCGGCCAGCAGGCTGGCAGCACGGGCCAGCGGGATCATCGCCAGCGCACCGCGAACCTGCACGATCAGCGCGCAAAGCGGGTCGAGCCGCTGGCGGTCCCACTCACCGTCGATGTAATCGAGGATCACGTCCTTGGCCTGCTGCAACACCGTGCGGGCTTCGCGAATCACCAGTTGATGAATTTGCGTCAGGTCAGTGGTCGGCAGGCGGCTTTCTTCACGGCTGGTCTGTTCGTTGCTCCCGGCCATGCCCGCGAGGGTCGATTCGACGTAGAGCAAGGCGCCCGCGACATCCATCAGCGCGCCGTCGCTGGGCTCGCGCTGCCCCTGCGCCAGCCCCAGAACGACAGAAAGCTGATCGATGATCACCTTGCGCGGCTGACCGAAGCCAAGCACCGCCAGGGTATCGGCGATCTGCCGCAGCGGCGGCAGCAGCGCGTTGAGCTCACTGACATGCTGGCGGTCACCGCGCACGAACACGTCAAGCCGTTCCTTGACCCGGACCAGCCCTTCGCACAGGGCTACGATTACCGAGCGCATGGCGTCGCGGTCCGGTCCGGCCATGCGTGCGCGTTCTTCGTTGACCACATCGTTGCCGGGCAAGGCATCGGCCAGCGCGTACTGGTCTTTGAGGTCGAGCATCTTCGGTGCCAGGCTGTCGGACTTGGCGATGTAGAACAGCAGGCTTTTCAGCAGCTCTTCGGGGGCCGGCTGATTGATGCCGGTCACGCCCTGCTCGGCCAGCCGCTTGAGTTCCTTGTCGGCATCCTTCAGCAGGCTGCGCAGGGCCGGGCTGTTGGTGAAGTTACCGTTGAGCATGGTTTCGACCAGCGCCGAGGCGATTCGCCAGAGCGGACCGAGCGGCGCGTCCTCGCATAACTGCTCCAGCCGGGCAAACACCTTGGCCATGTAACCGAGCTGGGTCTGAACACCCTGCTCGCGCATCAGGCCCGCCAGCGCCGCCTGCAAGGTCTGACGCAGCTTGCGCAGCAGGTTGGGCAATTCAGGGGTATTGCGCCGCGCCAGTTCCTGGTCATCGAGCGCAGGAACGACGACCAGTTGCGGGGCGAACAGGCTGGTTTCCGAGAGCAGACTTTCGCCCCGCGCACTGCGCAGGTCATTGAGCAACGGCAACACCACCAACGGCAGGTCGCGGCGCGCGGAGTGGATACGCTCCAGATAAACCGGCAACTGACTCATAGCCTGTATCAGCAGTTGCTCGGACTCCGCCGGATGGCTGACACGGTTCTGCTGGACCGCCAGCGCCAGTTGCTCGATTTCCTCGGCCAGCAACGCCGCGCCGTAAAACTCGATCATCTGCAGGCTGCCGTGAACCTGATGCACCAGGTTCAGACATTCGGCCATCGCCGCGCTGTTGGCCGGGTCTTCAATGAAGGCATCCAGCTCGTTACGGGCCTGGCGCAGCGTTTCGGCGATTTCGCCCTTAAGCCATTCAAGGGCCACGTAATCGTGACGATCAGCCATGACGAGTACCGCCTGTTACCCAATCAAGGTTGTTCATTGGTTGTACATCATCCGGCTTTCTTCGATGACGGCAGGGCAAAACCCGATACCGAACGACGCATTTCGCTGGCCATTTTTGCCAGATTGCCGATGCTTTCGGCCGTGGCCGAGGTGCCCGAGGTGGTCTGCGAGGTGGTCTGCTGAATGACAGTCATGATCTGTGAAATCTGACCGGCCGACTCGGCCTGCTGGTGAGCGGCATCGGTGATACTTTCGATCAGTTCGGCCAGCACTCGGGAAACCCCTTCGATTTCCCCCAGCGCCACCCCGGCGTCCTGCGCCAGTCGTGCGCCGCGTACCACCTCGCTGGTGGTCTGCTCCATGGAGATGACCGCCTCGTTGGTGTCGTTCTGAATGGCCCGCACCAGCGTTTCGATCTGCTTGGTGGCAGACGACGAGCGCTCGGCCAGCCGCTGTACTTCGTCAGCCACCACGGCAAAGCCACGTCCGGCATCACCGGCCATCGAAGCCTGAATGGCCGCGTTGAGGGCCAGAATATTGGTCTGATCGGCAATGTCGTCGATCAGACTGACAATATCGCCGATTTCCTGAGAAGACTCACCCAGGCGCTTAATACGCTTGGACGTGTCCTGAATCTGTTCGCGAATGTTGTCCATGCCGTGGATGGTGTTGTGTACGACCTCGTTGCCCTTGTTGGCAATCGCTACGGAGCGCTCTGCCACCGCCGAGGATTCCGATGCATTGGTCGACACCTGATCGATGGACGCTGCCATGTCGTTGATTGCCGTCGAAGCCGCGCTGATCTGCAGCGCCTGATGCTCGGAGGCGGCAGACAACTGCATGGCCGTGGCCTGAGTTTCGGTAACGGCAGCAGCAACCTGTTCGGCCGTCAGGTTGATGGTCACCACCAGCTCGCGCAACTGGTCGATGGAATAATTGATGGAATCGGCAATCGCGCCGGTGAAATCTTCGGTCACCGAGGCCGTCACCGTCAGATCACCGTCAGCGAGGTTCTCGATCTCGTCCAGCAAACGCATGATCGCGGTCTGGTTACGCTCGCTCTTCTGTGCGGTTTCGCGCAACTGGCGGTTGGTCTCGCGGACCATGACCAGACCGATAAGGATGATCGACATCAGCGCCAGCAAGCCCAGTACATAGCCACCGATGGTATTCACAGTACGGCGCTTGGCCATGTTTTCCAGGCTGTTGGTGAGTACCGAGGTTTCATCCAGCAGGGTCTGTGAGGTGTTGAAAATGTTTCCGGACGCCTCACGCACCTGATACAGCTCGGGCGAGGTTTCAAGAATCTCGTCCACCGAGCCGGACACAAACTCGAACAGCTCGGCAATTTCCGCCAACCGTGCACGGGCATCGCGGTCTTCGACCTGGGAGATTCGCAGCGTGGCGTTGCCCTCCAGCATGCCGTTGAGCACACGACCGAACTGGCTGGCGTCGCGGCCAAACGCATCGGCTGCCTGCACCGCTGTTTCGTCACCGGCCAGCACGGTATTGACCGAGCCGAGGATTCGTTCTGCGAGCAGCGCCTGACGCTGCGCAACCACCACCTGCGCAGCCGGCGCACGGCTTTGCAGAAGGCTTTCCACGACTTTTTCGTATTCGGCCTGCAATTGCGGGATGGTTTCGGCCAGTGTCGCAGCCACCTGATGCAGCGACAAAACCGTCTGTTCGCTGGCCAGAATCACATCGGTACTTTTGCGCAGCCCTTCCCAGTCGCGCTGAACGGTGCGCAATTCGTCGCGTATCAGATCAGGAGCCGCAGGCAGCCCGGTGGCCGGATCGCCTTTTCTCAGGTAGCCCCAGCGCACGTCGAAATCGTTGCGCGCATCGGCCAGCAGCTTGAACGCCTGGGTTTTACCGGCGGCCGCTTCGGTGGCGTTTTTCGCGATGCGCTGGGATAACACACGTAGCTCACCAGCATGCCCGATGTACTGTTTGTCGTAGTTCGATTGAGTGTTGAGATAGGCGAAGTTGGCGAACAGCAACATGATGAAAACGATAAGCGCGACAAACAGCAGAATAATCTGCGTCCGGCTGCGCGCGCCTTCCCTTGATCTGCCTGTATTACTCATTAATCAGGCCCCCGCCTGGATCAATTGTGAAACAAAACAAACCAGAGCCTAAGATGCCAGGTCCATGAAGTCTGCAGACTGCACCAGCGCCCACGGACTGAATATCTGCCACGCCTGCTCGCGAATGAACTGCCCGCGCAAGAACGGCGCGATACCTTGATCGATGTCTTGTGATGTCTGGGGTATGAGGCTCAACTGACTGAAACGTTGCATGCCGAACACCTCATCGACCAGCAGACCGGCGAACACATCGTTGTGCTCGACAACCAGCACCCGGCGCTGTTTGCGCGCGGGGGTCAGTTCGTGGCCGAAAAACCCGCATAAATCCATGAGTGGCAACAGTCGGCCGCGCAGATTGGCGATACCCGCCACCCAGAACTTCACGCCCGGCATCACTGCATGATGAGGCTCGTGAAGGATTTCGGCGATTTCGCCGATAGGTGCCACGAAGCGCTGCTCACCCATCCGGAAACCGATGCCGACCCAATCCTGCTGATGAGCTTCCTGCAGCGGCAGGCCCGCCGCCAGCGAACGACAGCGTCGATCCATATCAAGAAGCAGTTCAAAGGCAGTACGTGGCTCGGCCATGGCGATTCCGGCAATCAGCCGGCCAGCACCGCATTCAGGGTTTTCATCAGGGTTTCTTCATCCACCGGTTTGGTCAGGTAATCCCGCGCGCCCTGGCGTTTGCCCCAGACCTTGTCGGTCTCCTGATCCTTGGTGGTGATCATGATCACCGGGATCATGTTGGTGTCGGCATCCTTGGTCAGCTGACGCGTGGCCTGAAAGCCGTTGAGCCCGGGCATGACGATGTCCATCAGCACTGCATCGGGTTTTTCCTGACGGGCCAGAGCCACGCCATCAGCGCCATTTTCGGCCTTAAGCACTTCATGACCGTGCTTTTCCAGCATGCCGGTGAGTTTGTACATTTCAGTCGGCGAGTCATCGACGATCAATATTCGAGCCATGGGTATTCCCCGTCAGGTTACGAGCGTGCCACATCGGGCGCGGGCGTCATGATATGTGTTGTTCTGCTGCGACGAAGCCCGGCACATGAGCCTTGATCGCGCTGAGCAGTTCTTCCTTGCTGAAAGGCTTTGTCAAAAACTGATCGGAACCGACAATCCGCCCCTTGGCCTTGTCGAACAGACCGTCCTTGGAGGACAGCATGATGACCGGCGTGGACTTGAATGCGCGGTTGTTCTTGATCAGCGCACACGTCTGATAACCGTCCAGACGCGGCATCATGATATCTACGAATATGATTCGTGGGTGGTTATCGGCAATCTTGGCCAGCGCGTCGAAACCGTCTATCGCAGTGATGACTTCACAACCTGCGTTTTTAAGCAGTGTTTCGGCGGTGCGGCGAATGGTCTTCGAGTCATCGATGACCATGACTTTCAAGGCGGAGGCGTGTTGTTCCATAGCTGCTCTTCCATCGCCGCAGCGAATTTTTGCGCATTCTGCGAGGCACTGGGAGCCTGACGGTATCGCTTCATTGATCCCCAAGGATCGAAAACCGGATGCCGAGCCTTTTTAGCATACTCTCCAGACTCAATCCATAAAGCGCACCGTGGCGGGCCTGCCCCTTGACCCGGAGCAAACGGAACGCCACCCTGATGCCAATTTTACGGCCGTTGCGGCCCTTACCGATCAGAGGATATTGCCCATGAGCGTTCGCCTAGGGATTGTCATGGACCCCATTGAGCGCATTTCCTATAAAAAGGACAGCTCGCTGGCCATGCTGCTTGCCGCCCAGGAACGCGGTTGGTCACTGTTCTATATGGAACAGAAAGACCTGTATCAGAACGCCGGCCAGGCCCGCGCGCGCATGAAGCCGCTCAAGGTGTTTGCCGATCCGGCCAAATGGTTCGAGTTCGAAGCCGAAGTCGACGCAGGTCTCGACGACCTGGACGTGATCCTGATGCGCAAGGACCCGCCGTTCGACATGGAATTCGTCTACGCCACCTACCTGCTGGAGCAGGCCGAGCGCGCTGGCGTGCTGGTCGTCAACAAGCCGCAGAGCCTGCGTGACTGCAACGAGAAGCTGTTCGCCACGCTGTTCCCCCAATGCGCCCCGCCGACTCTGGTCAGCCGCCGCGCCGACATCATTCGCGAATTCGCCGAAAAGCACGGCGACGTCATCCTCAAGCCGTTGGACGGCATGGGCGGCGCGTCGATCTTCCGCCATCGGGCGGGCGATCCGAACCTGTCGGTGATCCTTGAAACCCTGACCGCTCATGGCACACAGCAAATCATGGCGCAGGGCTACCTGCCCGCCATCAAGGACGGCGACAAGCGCATCCTGATGGTCGATGGCGAACCAGTCCCGTATTGCCTGGCGCGCATCCCTGCCGCAGGTGAAACACGTGGCAACCTGGCCGCAGGCGGGCGTGGCGAAGCCCGTCCGCTGAGCGACAAGGACCGCTGGATCGCCGAGCAGATCGGCCCCACCCTGCGCGAAAAAGGCCTGTTGTTCGTCGGCCTCGATGTGATCGGTGAGCACCTGACCGAAATCAATGTCACCAGCCCGACCTGCATCCGCGAAATCGACAACGCCTTCGGCACCAATATTGGTGGGCTGCTGATGGACGCGATCGAGAAGAAGTTGCAGGCGCGCAAGGGCTGATCAACGACTGACGCCGCTGGCCACGGTTCAAACCGTGCGCCGCGGCGTCCCTTCGTCTGATCCGCAACAGAGCTTCGCCGTACATTGCGTTATCATGCGCCACCTGTAACACGACACGGATTTTGACATGCAGGCTGACGAGATGCTGAACCGCCAATGACATCCATGGCCAGAAACGACCTTCCCCTCGAACTCGCCAATGTGGGTGTGCGTCCTGCCGATCGCCTGGGCTTCACCATGATGATCGCGGCGCTGATCCACCTCGCGGTGATCCTTGGCGTGGGTTTCACCTATGTAAAGCCGGAGCAGATCTCGCAGACCCTGGAAATCACCCTCGCTACGTTCAAAAGTGAAGAAAAGCCTAAACAGGCGGATTTCCTGGCACAGGACGATCAGCAGGGCAGTGGCACGCTGGACAAGGCCGAAACGCTCAAGACCACCGAGCTGGCGCCGTATCAGGACACCAAGGTCAACAAGGTCACCCCGCCTCCGGCCAGCAAGCCGGTGGTCAAGCAGGAAGCGCCAAAGACTGCCGTCGCGACCACTGCGCCCAGCCAGCAGAAAACCGTCGCCAAGCGCGATGAAGTCAAGCCCGAGCCAACCACCAAGGCCGCACCGACCTTTGACAGCTCGGAGCTGAGCAATGAAATTGCCAGCCTGGAAGCCGAACTGTCGACCGAGCAGCAGCTTTATGCCAAGCGCCCGAAGATCCACCGCCTCAATGCGGCCTCGACCATGCGCGACAAAGGTGCCTGGTACAAGGACGACTGGCGCAAGAAGGTCGAGCGGGTCGGAAACCTGAACTATCCTGAAGAAGCGCGACGCAAGCAGATCTACGGCAATTTGCGACTTCTTGTGTCAATCAATCGCGACGGCTCGTTGTATGAAGTGCTGGTGCTTGAATCATCAGGGCAACCTTTGCTGGATCAGGCAGCACAACGAATCGTGCGTCTGGCGGCACCTTTTGCGCCGTTCACCGGCGATCTGGCCGACATCGACAGGCTGGAGATCATCCGCACCTGGAAATTTGCACGCGGCGACAAGCTGTCGAGTAATTGAATTTTTTGCAAACTGACACTCGACACGTACAAGTGTCAGTTGTCAGGCGCGCAAGGCAACGCCAAACTAGGACTCATGAAAAAAGTCTCCCCGAGTTATCTAAAGCACCAGTTCCTGATCGCCATGCCGCACATGCACGACGAGAACTTTGCTCAGACCTTGACCTACGTTGTCGAGCACAACGCCAATGGCGCAATGGGGCTGGTGATCAACCGCCCGCAAAGCCTGACCCTGGCGGATGTACTCGAACAACTGCGACCGGAGCTTCCTGCGCCCAAACGCTGCCAGGAAATCGCCATACATTCGGGTGGCCCGGTGCAGACCGATCGTGGCTTTGTCCTGCATCCCAGTGGCCAGACGTTTCAGGCCACAGTCAATCTTCCCGGCGGGATTTCGCTGTCGACCTCACAGGACGTGCTGTTTTCCATCGCCGATGGCTACGGGCCTGATCAAAATGTGATCACCCTCGGCTACGCAGGGTGGGACGCAGGCCAACTGGATGCGGAAATGGCCGATAATGCCTGGCTGACCTGCTCGTTTGACCCGGCCATCCTGTTCGATGTCGACAGCGAGCAGCGCCTGGATGCGGCAGCCAGACGCCTGGGCATCAATCTCAACCTCATATCGACCCAGGCAGGACACGCTTGATGGCCGCTTTACGGCTGCTGCTGGGGATTGATTACGGCACCAAACAGATCGGCGTTGCGGTCGGTCAAGCCATTACCGGTCAGGCACGTGAACTCTGTACGCTCAAGGCGCAGAATGGCGTGCCGGACTGGGACAAGGTTCAGGCACTGATCAACGAATGGAAACCTGACGCCATCGTGGTCGGCCTGCCGTTGAACATGGACGGCACGCCGAGCGACATGAGCGCGCGCGCGGAAAAGTTTTCGCGCAAGCTCAACGGCCGCTTTGGTGTAACCGTCTACACCCATGATGAACGCCTGACCACCTTCGAAGCCAAGGGCGAGCGCATGGCTCGCGGCGGCCAGAAAGGCAGCTACCGCGATAATCCGGTGGATGCCATTGCTGCTGCGCTTCTTCTGCAAGGCTGGCTGGACGAGCACCCCGAGCTGTTGAATGTGTGACTTTTTCTGCCTTTATCGCTTCGAGATACCCGGATTCCACGTTATCGCTTGAGCATTGCGCCATGGACCGACGCTGCCTGAGCCTCTAAGGAGAAACCATGAGCCTGCCCGATCCCGCCGAATTGATTCGTCAGATGGCCACTGACCTGAACGCTCACCTGAGCAAGCGCGGCATCAGCGACCCTCGTTTCATTGGTATCCGCACGGGCGGTGTATGGGTTGCCCAGGCGCTGCTCAAGGCACTGAACAACCCCGCTCCGCTCGGCACCCTGGACGTTTCGTTCTATCGCGATGACTTCAGCCAGAACGGCCTGCACCCTCAAGTGCGACCTTCGGACCTGCCGTTCGAAATAGAAGGGCAGCATCTGGTGCTGATCGACGACGTGCTGATGAGTGGTCGTACCGCCCGCGCCGCCCTCAATGAACTGTTCGATTACGGCCGCCCGGCCAGCGTCACGCTGGTCTGCCTGCTGGACCTGGACGCCGGTGAACTGCCGATCCGCCCGAATGTGGTTGGCGCGACTCTGTCGCTGGCACCCGATGAACGCATCAAGCTGTCCGGCCCAGAGCCGCTGGCGCTCGAACTTCAAGACCTCTCCACCGCCCTTTAAGAGTCCATTGCGATGACGCCTCTCGACGCCAAGCGCCCGCTGCAGCTCAACCATCAGGGCCAGCTGCGCCATTTTCTGTCTCTGGACGGCTTGCCCCGCGAGCTGCTTACCGAAATTCTCGACACCGCTGACTCGTTCCTTGAAGTCGGCGCGCGGGCGGTGAAAAAAGTCCCGCTGTTGCGCGGCAAGACGGTGTGCAACGTGTTCTTCGAGAACTCCACCCGTACCCGCACCACCTTTGAACTGGCTGCGCAGCGGCTGTCGGCCGACGTGATCACGCTGAACGTCTCGACCTCGTCCACCAGCAAGGGCGAAACGCTGTTCGATACCTTGCGCAACCTTGAGGCGATGGCCGCCGACATGTTCGTTGTGCGTCACGCAGATTCGGGCGCTGCGCACTTCATCGCCGAACACGTATGCCCGGATGTCGCGATCATCAACGGCGGCGATGGCCGCCACGCACACCCGACCCAGGGCATGCTCGACATGCTGACGATTCGTCGGCACAAGGGCGGCTTTGAAAACCTGTCGGTGGCCATCGTTGGAGACATCCTGCATTCACGGGTAGCGCGCTCCAACATGCTCGCGCTCCAGGCGCTCGGCTGCCCGGACATCCGCGTGATAGGGCCGAAAACCCTGCTGCCGGTCGGCGTCGAACAATATGGGGTGAAGGTCTACACCGACCTCAACGAAGGTTTGAAGGACGTGGACGTGGTCATCATGCTGCGCCTGCAACGCGAACGCATGACCGGTGGACTGCTGCCCAGCGAAGGCGAGTTCTACCGTCTGTTCGGCCTGACCACCGCGCGCCTTGCGGCCGCGAAGCCGGATGCGATTGTCATGCACCCCGGCCCGATCAACCGCGGCGTGGAGATCGAATCGGCAGTGGCCGACGGCGCGCATTCGGTGATTCTCAATCAAGTGACCTACGGCATCGCAATCCGCATGGCAGTGCTGTCCATGGCCATGAGCGGGCAAAACGCACAACGTCAATTCGAACAGGAGAACGCCCAGTGAAGCTCAGCATCCTCGGCGCTCGCGTCATCGACCCGGTCAGCGGGATGGATCAGGTTACCGACCTGCATGTTGAAGCAGGCAAGCTCACCGCTATCGGTGCCGCCCCGGAGGGTTTCGAGCCCACCCAGATCATCGATGCTGCCGGACTGGTCGCAGCACCCGGTCTGGTCGACCTCAACGTGTCCCTGCGCGAGCCGGGCTACAGCCGCAAAGGCAGCATCGCCAGCGAAACCCGCGCGGCGGTGGCAGGCGGCGTGACCAGCCTGTGCTGCCCGCCGCAGACCAAACCGGTGCTAGACACCTCGGCGGTGGCCGAACTGATTCTGGACCGCGCCCGTGAAGCCGGTTTCAGCAAGGTGTTTCCTGTCGGCGCACTGAGCAAGGGCCTGGAAGGCGAACAACTGGCAGAGCTGATCGCCCTGCGCGACGCTGGCTGCGTGGCGTTCGGCAACGGTCTGAGCAGCTTCAGCAACACCCGTACGCTGTGCCGGGCGCTGGAATATGCGGCCACCTTCGACCTGACGGTGATTTTCAATTCGCAGGATCGTGATCTGGCCGAAGGCGGTCTGGCGCACGATGGCGCGACGGCGGCGTTTCTGGGTCTGGCGGGCATCCCCGAGACGGCCGAGACAGTGGCGCTGGCTCGCGACCTGTTGCTGGTCGAGCAAAGCGGTGTGCGCGCACATTTCAGCCAGTTAACCAGTGCGCGTGGTGCGGCGCTGATTGCCCAGGCGCAGGCACGTGGTCTGCCAGTGACAGCGGATGTGGCGTTGTATCAGTTGATTCTGACTGACGAGGCGCTGATCGACTTCTCCAGCCTCTATCACGTCCAGCCGCCACTGCGCACTCGCGCAGACCGCGATGGCCTGCGTGAAGCGGTGAAGAGCGGTGTCATTCAGGCGATTTCCAGCCATCACCAGCCACATGAGCGTGACGCCAAGCTGGCGCCATTCGGTGCCACGGAACCGGGAATCAGCAGCGTTGAGCTGCTGCTGCCGCTGGCCATGACGCTGGTGGATGACGGCCTGCTCGACCTGCCGACCCTGATCGCCCGCCTGAGCAGCGGCCCTGCCGCCGCCTTGCGCCTGCCAGCCGGCAAGCTCAGCGCAGGAGCGCCAGCGGATATCGTGCTGTTCGACCCTGCCGCCTCGACGGTTGCGGGCGAGACCTGGCTGTCAAAAGGCGAGAACTGCCCCTTCATCGGCCACTGCCTGCCCGGCTCGGTACGCTATACGCTGGTGGATGGACGGATCAGCTACAGCCGTTGAGGCACTACGCTCAGACCAACGAAGGAGAGCGAGACCTCTGTAGGAGCGGACCGGGCGACGCTTCGCTTGTCCGCGAAGACGGTGTGTCAGTCGATGTATTCTCGGCGATCATAAAGACCCCTTCGCGAACAAGTTCGCTCCCACGCCCTTCGGCCAGAGGCTTTAATGATGAGGCTTCTGTAGGAGCGGACTTATCCGCGAAGACTGTAATTCAATCGATGAACTTTTGGTGAATGTAACGGCCCTTTCGCGAACACGTTCGCTCCCACGCCCTTCGGCCAGAGGCTTTAATGATGGGGCTTCTGTAGGAGCGGACTTGTCCGCGAAGACTGTAATTCAATCGATGAACTTTCGGTGAATGTAACGGCCCTTTCGCGAACAAGTTCGCTCCCACACCCTTCGGCCAGAGGCTTTAATGATGGGGCTTCTGTAGGAGCGGACTTGTCCGCGAAGACTGTAATTCAATCGATGAACTTTCGGTGAATGTAACGGCCCCTTCGCGAACAAGTTCGCTCCCACGCCCTGCGGGCAGAAGCCCTGACGCTCTGCGTCCGCCGCTGAGCAAGCCTCACCCGCGCTGGGCGTTCTTCATCGAGATCTGGTCATTCAGGGTCCAGAAGTCATACAGAATCCCCAAGAGAAACAACCCGCCCGTGCACAGGTAGATAATGCCGGTGATCCACTTGCCCTGATACATGCGGTGTACACCAAACAGGCCCAGGAAGGTCAGCAGGATCCACGCCAGGCTGTAATCGGTGGAACCCGAGGTAAAGCGCAGGTCGGCTTCGCGGTCCATCGAAGGGATCAGAAACAGGTCAATCAGCCAGCCGATACCAAACAGACCGAACGTGAAGAACCAGAGGGTCCCGGTCACCGGCTTGCCGTAGTAAAAGCGATGCGCCCCCAGGAACCCGAAAATCCACATCAGGTAGCCCATGACCTTGCTGTGCGTGTCCGAACGATAGGCGTTCATTTTTACCCTCTTTGCGCTGATAGAAAAAAATACATAACAAATTTGTGACTTGGTTTCCCTCTTCCGACGTATGGCACACGAGGCGGTTTTATGCCGCCAAGCCCTTGTCGTTAAAGGGATTAGCAAGAAAAAAGAAAGAGTCTGTCGCATAAAACGCAATGATACCAGTGTGATGCGCTCGACAAATGGGGTCAGATTTTCCGAAAAAGCTGTTATAAAGTTGCGCGCTGACCACTACGAGCCCTGCCGAATGCGTCCTTTTTTCAAGACATGGCTAACCATTTGCCTTTTTATGCCACTGGCCGCCCACGCCACCAATCGTGAGCAACAACTTCCTGCGAGCTTCACGGGCTACACCGCCAAAAGTCACTCTTCACCGGCACTCGCGACTCGCAATGCACCTCAGGAAGCCACACCAGTATCCGTTCACCCCAAAAATGCCCGCGCCTCCAAGCCGGTTTCACGCAAGAACGCCAGCAAGGCCACCTTGCAGGCGTCGGCTGCTGTACCTGCCAAGCAGGGCAATGCCGTCGTGAAACGCGCCTTGCAGGCTGTCGGTACGCCTTACCGCTGGGGCGGCACCACGCCCGGCAAGGGACTGGACTGCAGCGGGCTGGTCAAATATGCCTACACGGATGTCCGTGAGGTCGACCTGCCACGCACCTCCAATGCCATGGCCCAGGGTCATGGTCAGACGGTGGATCGCAAGGATCTGAAACCCGGTGACCTGCTGTTCTTCAATATCAAGAGCCGCAACATCAACCACGTCGCCATTTACCTGGGCGACAACAAGTTCGTTCATGCGCCGCGCCGTGGCAAGGCCGTAACTGTCGATACGCTGAACAAACCGTATTGGAACAGTCACTACAAGATCGCCAAGCGTGTGTTGCCCAAGCAACCCGGACAGATGCGTGTGGTTCAGCGCTGATCCTGGCGTGAATCTGCGGTCCGCAAGCCGCATCTGAAAAAAGGGGTCTTGAACGCGTTCAAGACCCCTTTTTCGTTCCTGCAGCCTCCCTGCGATCAGAAGTTATCCGGCACCTTGGCGCGTTCGCGCGCGCTTTCGCGGGTGATCAGCCCCTTCTTCACCAGATCGGCCAAGCACATGTCCAGCGTCTGCATGCCCAGCGAACCGCCGGTCTGGATAGACGAATACATCTGCGCCACCTTGTCCTCGCGAATCAGGTTACGGATGGCCGGGGTGCCCATCATGATTTCATGCGCTGCCACGCGTCCGCCGCCGACCTTCTTGAGCAGCGCCTGCGAAACCACGGCGTGCAATGACTCGGAGAGCATCGAGCGAATCATCGATTTTTCCTGAGCCGGAAACACATCGACGATCCGATCGATGGTCTTGGCTGCTGAAGTGGTGTGCAGCGTGCCGAATACCAGGTGACCGGTTTCAGCGGCGGTGAGCGCCAAACGAATGGTCTCCAGATCACGCATCTCACCGACCAGAATCACGTCCGGGTCTTCACGCAACGCCGAGCGCAGCGCCTCCGAGAAACCCAGTGTGTCGCGGTGCACCTCGCGCTGGTTGACCAGGCACTTCTTCGACTCGTGAACGAATTCGATCGGGTCCTCGATGGTCAGGATGTGGTGATGCTTGTTGCAATTGAGGTAGTCAATCATCGCCGCCAGCGTCGTCGACTTGCCTGAGCCGGTCGGCCCGGTGACCAGAATCAGGCCGCGTGCCACGTCGGTAATCTTCCGAAACACACTGCCCATCCCCAAGTCTTCCATGCTCAGGATTTTCGAGGGAATGGTACGAAACACCGCGCCTGCGCCGCGATTCTGGTTGAAAGCGTTGACCCGAAACCGCGCCACGCCCGGCACTTCGAAAGAAAAGTCGGTTTCCAGCCGTTCTTCGAAGTCCTGCCGTTGCTTGTCGTTCATGATGTCGTAGATCAGCGCCTTGACCTCTTTGGCGTCCAGCGGGGGCAGGTTGATACGCCGCACATCGCCGTCGACGCGGATCATCGGTGGCAGACCTGCAGAGAGGTGCAAGTCCGACGCGCCCTGTTTGGCACTGAAGGCCAGCAGCTCGGTAATATCCATACAGCTCCTCAATCACATAGAATGCCGCAGACTTTAGCCCTGCTGGCGCAAATCAATGTCCACGATAGCAGCGAACATTTCAACGCTCGAACAACGAATTCGCGACGCAGCCCTCGCCGCCAACCGCGAACCGGCGTCCGTCGGCCTGCTGGCGGTGAGCAAAACCAAGCCCGCCGGCGACCTGCGTGAAGCTTACACCGCAGGCTTGCGCAACTTTGGCGAAAATTATTTACAGGAAGCATTGGGCAAACAGCTCGAACTGAGCGACCTGCCCTTGTGCTGGCACTTCATCGGCCCCATTCAATCGAACAAGACGCGCGCTATCGCCGAGAACTTCGCCTGGGTACATTCCGTGGACCGCCTGAAAATCGCCCAACGCCTGTCCGAGCAACGCCCCGAGGCGCTTGAACCACTGAACATCTGCATTCAGGTGAACGTCAGTGGCGAAGCCAGCAAGTCGGGCTGCTCGCCTCAGGACCTGCCGGCACTGGCCGCCGCCATCATCGCCCTGCCGCGACTGAAGTTGCGTGGCCTCATGGCGATCCCCGAGCCCACAGACAACCCTGCTGCTCAGCATGCCTCGTTCGCCGCTGTGCGCACGTTGCAGGAGCAATTGAACCTGGCGCTCGACACACTTTCCATGGGCATGAGCCACGACCTGGAAGCCGCCATTGCACAAGGCGCAACCTGGGTGCGTATCGGCACAGCTCTCTTTGGCGCCCGCGACTATGGCCAGCCATAACCTTCCCCATAAGGACCCCTTCATGAGCAAGACTCGTATTGCCTTCGTCGGTGCCGGAAACATGGCTGCCAGCCTGATCGGCGGCCTGCGCGCCCAAGGCGTGGACGCGGCACTGATCTGTGCCAGCGCGCCGGGTGCCGAAACCCGCGAACGCATCGCCAACGATCATGGCATCCAGGTATTTGCCGACAACGCCGAGGCGATCAAGGGCGCTGATGTGGTGGTAATGGCGGTCAAGCCGCAGATGATGAAAAACGTCTGCCAGGCGTTGAAGTCCAGCCTCGAAGCCAATCAGTTGATTGTTTCGGTCGCAGCCGGCATTACCTGCGCCAGCCTGACTCAATGGCTTGGCGATCAGCCGGTGGTGCGCTGCATGCCCAATACCCCATCACTGCTGCGTCAGGGTGCCAGCGGGCTGTATGCGACCGACAAGGTCACTGCCGAACAACGCGAGCAGGCCGAGCAACTGCTGTCGGCCGTCGGTGTGGCAGTCTGGGTCGAGCAGGAAAAACACATGGACGCTGTAACAGCGGTGTCCGGCAGTGGCCCTGCGTACTTCTTTTTGATGATGGAAGCGATGACCGCGGCAGGTGTAAAACTGGGCCTGCCGGAAGACATCGCGAAAAAGCTGACCCTGCAAACCGCACTGGGCTCGGCACTGATCGCGACCGGCAGTGATGTGGGTGCGGGCGAGCTGCGTCGTCGTGTCACCTCGCCGGGCGGGACCACCGAGGCGGCCATCAAGGCATTTCAGGCAGGCGGCTTCGAAGCACTGGTGGAAACGGCACTAACTGCCGCAGATCACCGTGCAGCCGAGCTGGCTGAGCAACTGGGCAAATAATTTTCGGGTTTTCTGGAGCAGATCGATGATCGGATTGAACACCGCTGCAATTTACGTCCTGCAAACGCTTGGCAGTCTTTACCTGCTGATCGTGCTGTTGCGCTTTGTGCTGCAACTGGTGCGGGCCAATTTCTACAACCCGCTGTGCCAGTTCATCGTGCGCGCCACCCAGCCGCTGCTCAAGCCGCTGCGGCGCATTATCCCAAGCCTGGGCGGGCTGGACATGTCTTCGCTGGTACTGGCGATCATCGTGCAGATGATCCTGATGGCCCTGACCCTGCTGCTGATGTTCGGCACCACGGGCGATCCGCTGCACCTGCTGCTCTGGTCGATCATCGGCGTCACCGCACTGTTCCTGAAGATATTCTTCTTTGCCCTGATCATCAGCGTGATTCTGTCTTGGGTAGCACCGGGTAGCAGCAACCCCGGCGCAGAGCTGGTCAACCAGATCTGTGAACCCGCCTTGGCACCGTTCCGCAAGATTGTCCCGAACCTGGGCGGGCTGGATATCTCGCCGATCCTCGCATTCCTGGTGCTCAAGCTGCTGGACATGCTGGTCATCAACAACCTCGCCGCCATGAGCGGCATGCCGGATGTGCTGCGGTTGCTGATGTAAGCACTCTTGTTCCACGCTGGAGCGTGAGGAACGATAACCTCAACTATCGTGCGACGCTCCGGCGTCGCATGCCGTTCTGGACGCTCTGCGTCCTGTCCCGAGGTGCAGCTGATTTGTGCCTCACAACATCGCTTATTGCCGCTGCACCCCGCGGTCTTTAGACTTACGCCTCATTTATGCGAGAGCAGGGTCGATGCCCACGGTATTCCCTCACGATTCTGTCGGACTGGTCACACCACAGACGGCGCACTTCAGCGAGCCTCTGGCGCTGGCGTGCGGTCGTTCGTTGCCGGCCTATGACCTGATTTACGAAACTTACGGTCAGCTCAACGCCGCACGCAGCAATGCCGTGCTGATCTGCCACGCGCTGTCCGGGCATCACCATGCTGCAGGCTTCCACAGCGCCGATGACCGCAAACCGGGCTGGTGGGACAGTTGCATCGGCCCTGGCAAGCCTATCGACACCAACACGTTCTTCGTCGTCAGCCTCAACAACCTGGGCGGCTGCAACGGCTCTACCGGCCCGAGCAGTATCGACCCGGACACCGGCAAGCCGTTTGGCGCCAACTTCCCGGTGGTGACCGTGGAAGACTGGGTCAACAGTCAGGCCCGGCTGGCGGATCTGCTCGGCATCGACACGTGGGCAGCGGTCATTGGCGGCAGTCTGGGTGGCATGCAGGCACTGCAATGGACCATCAGCTACCCGGATCGCGTGCGCCATTGCCTGGCAATCGCCTCGGCCCCCAAGCTGTCGGCACAGAACATCGCGTTCAACGAGGTGGCACGTCAGGCCATTCTCACCGACCCTGAATTCCACGGTGGCTCGTTTCAGGAGCGCGGTGTGATCCCCAAACGCGGCCTGATGCTGGCACGGATGGTCGGGCACATCACCTACCTGTCGGATGACTCGATGGGCGAGAAATTCGGCCGTGGTCTGAAGAGCGAAAAACTCAACTACGACTTCCACAGCGTCGAGTTTCAGGTCGAGAGCTACCTGCGTTATCAGGGTGAAGAATTTTCCGGGCGTTTCGACGCCAATACCTACCTGTTGATGACCAAAGCGCTGGACTACTTCGACCCTGCCGCCAACTTCAACGATGATCTGGCAAAGACCTTCGCCAATGCCACCGCCAAATTCTGCGTGATGTCGTTTACTACCGACTGGCGCTTCTCGCCGGCCCGCTCGCGGGAACTGGTTGACGCACTGATGGCCGCGCGCAAGGACGTCTGCTATCTGGAAATCGACGCACCTCAAGGCCACGACGCCTTTCTGATCCCGATTCCGCGCTACTTGCAGGCTTTCGGTAATTACATGAACCGAATTTCGTTGTGAGGACGTCATGAGAGCCGATCTGGAAATCATTCAGGAATGGATTCCCGCGGGCAGCCGCGTGCTCGACCTTGGCTGCGGTGACGGCGAATTGCTGACCTGGCTGCGTGACCACAAGCAGGTCACCGGTTACGGACTGGAAAACGACGCTGCCAACATTGCCGAGTGTGTCGCCAAGGGCATCAACGTCATCGAGCAGGACCTCGACAAAGGGCTGGGCAACTTTGCCAGCAACAGCTTCGATGTCGTGGTCATGACCCAGGCCCTGCAAGCTGTGCATTACCCGGACCGAATCCTCGACGAGATGCTGCGCGTCGGGCGTCAGTGCATCATCACCTTTCCGAACTTCGGTCACTGGCGCTGCCGCTGGTATCTGGCGAGCAAGGGCCGCATGCCGGTGTCCGAATTCCTGCCGTATACCTGGTACAACACGCCGAACATCCACTTCTGCACCTTCGGCGATTTCGAAGAACTGTGCCGTGAACGCGATGCAAAGGTGCTCGACAGGCTGGCCGTCGATCAACAGCATCGCCACGGCTGGGCTAGCAAACTCTGGCCCAACCTGCTCGGTGAAATCGGCATCTACCGGGTCACCAGCCCAGGGCTGACGGACCACAGGATTGCCGTTTAACCGACCGTTTTCAAGCACCACGACAGGCCAACCATGAACCTCACACAACTCGTACTGGCCAGCCACAATGGCGGCAAACTCAAGGAACTCCAGGCCATGCTCGGCGGCAGCGTAACGCTGCGCTCGGTCAGTGAGTTCAGCCTGGTAGAGCCGGAAGAAACCGGCCTGTCATTCGTCGAGAATGCAATCCTCAAGGCACGCAACGCCGCGCGTCTGTCCGGCCTGCCTGCGCTGGCCGACGACTCGGGGCTGGCGGTGGACTTTCTCGACGGTGCGCCGGGTATCTATTCCGCACGCTACGCCGAGGGCAAGGGCGATGCCGCCAACAACGCCAAGCTGCTGGAAGCGCTCAAAGACGTGCCGGACGAGCAGCGTGGCGCACAATTTGTCTGCGTATTGGCACTGGTGCGTCACGCCGACGACCCGCTGCCGATTCTGTGTGAAGGCCTGTGGCATGGGCGCATCCTGCACGCAGCCAGCGGCGAACACGGTTTTGGCTACGATCCGCTGTTTTGGGTACCGGAGCGCAATTGCTCCAGCGCCGAACTCGGCCCGAGCGAGAAAAACCAGCTCAGCCATCGCGCTCGCGCCATGGTCCTGTTGCGGCAACGCCTGGGTCTGCAATGACCCACGATTCGCCTGCGCAGCCGCTGTTTCTCGGCGAGAGCGGTTTCTCGTCAGAAAGCCCACGCCCTGCGCTGCCGCACCTGCCACCGCTGTCGCTGTACATCCATATTCCGTGGTGCGTGCGCAAATGCCCGTACTGCGACTTCAACTCGCACACTGCCAGCCCGGTGCTGCCGGAACAGGAATACGTCGACGCCCTGCTCGCCGACCTGGACCTGGACCTGCCGCACGTCTACGGCCGCGAGCTGCAATCGATCTTCTTTGGTGGCGGTACGCCGAGCCTGTTCAGCGCCGATGCGCTGGGGCGCCTGCTGCAAGGCGTCGAACAGCGCATCCGCTTTGCCAGCGATATCGAGATCACGCTGGAAGCCAACCCCGGCACCTTCGAGCAGGTCAAGTTCAGCGCCTATCGCGGCCTGGGCATCAATCGACTGTCGATCGGCATTCAGAGCTTTCAGGAATCCAAACTCAAGGCGCTGGGCCGCATTCACAATGGCGACGAAGCAATTCGTGCCGCCGATATGGCGCGTCAGGCTGGTTTCGACAACTTCAACCTGGACCTGATGCACGGCCTGCCGGATCAGTCCCAGGACGAGGCGCTGGCCGATCTGCGCCAGGCCATTGCCCTCGCGCCGACCCACCTGTCCTGGTATCAACTGACCCTGGAGCCCAACACGGTGTTCTGGAATCAGCCACCGGTGCTGCCCGAAGACGACATTCTTTGGGACATTCAGGAAACCGGACAGCAGTTGCTGGCCACTCATGGCTACGCGCAGTACGAAGTGTCAGCTTATGCACAGCCCGGAAAACCGGCGCGGCATAACCTCAACTATTGGGCGTTCGGTGATTTCATCGGCATCGGCGCAGGTGCACACGGCAAGCTGAGCCACCCGGACGGGCGCATCATGCGCACCTGGAAAACCCGGCTGCCCAAGGATTACCTGAACCCGGACAAGCCGTTTCAGGCCGGTTCCAAGCTGTTGCCGCTGGATGAATTGCCGTTCGAATTCCTGATGAACGCACTGCGACTGACAAATGGTGTGGACGCTGCGTTATTTCGCGAAAGAACCGGTCTAAGCCTCGATTCGCTGGCCGAGGCGCGTCGACAGGCTGAACAAAAGGGGTTGCTGCACCAGGACCCGACACGCCTGATCGCCACGCCACAAGGCCAGCTGTTCCTCAACGACCTGCTGCAATACTTTCTGATCTAAGGACCCTGCATGGATTTCGTACTCGATTTGCTCGCCACCGTCTCGCGCTGGAGCCGCAGCAATCTCTCGGAAATCGCGCTCGCGCTGGTGGGCTGCCTGCTGGTGCTGTTCGGCTCGGACATCAAAGGCTGGCTGGAACAGCGAATCAGCGGCATTACCGGTGCCCTGCGCATCCCGCTCATCGCCCTGCTGTGCGCCGTGGGCAGCGGCGCGGCGCTGATCTATGCCACGCCTTGGGTAGTGCGCGGCCTGAGCCAGTTCAACAACTACAGCCTGGCACCGGTGCTGTTGGTGGTGCTGGTGCTGATCGGGGTAATTGCGGACCGCAAGTAAGCGCTGCTTTTTCAAACGCAGCAAAAAGCCCGGCATCTCTGCCGGGCTTTTTAGTGTTGCCGATGCAGATCAAGGCACCAGTTTGTCCAGCAACGCCTTGTCACGCACCGCGCCCTTGTCAGCGCTGGTCGCCAGCAGGGCGTAGGCCTTGAGGGCGGTGGTCACTTTGCGTGGACGCGACTCGACAGGTTTCCAGCCTTTCTTGTCCTGTTCGGCGCGGCGCTCGGCCATTTCCGCATCGTCGATCAGCAGGTTGATCGAGCGGTTGGGGATGTCGATCAGCACTTTGTCGCCATCGCGCACCAGACCGATCGCTCCGCCTGCCGCCGCTTCCGGTGAGGCGTGACCGATGGACAGGCCGGACGTACCGCCCGAGAAGCGGCCGTCAGTCAGCAGTGCGCAATCCTTGCCCAGCCCTTTGGACTTCAGGTACGACGTCGGGTAGAGCATTTCCTGCATGCCCGGACCGCCTTTCGGGCCTTCGTAACGGATGATGACGATATCGCCAGCCTTCACTTCGTCAGCAAGAATCCCGCGTACTGCGCTGTCTTGGCTTTCGAAGATTTTGGCGTTGCCTTCGAAAACGTGAATCGACTCGTCGACACCGGCAGTTTTCACTACGCAGCCATCCAGCGCGATGTTGCCGTACAACACGGCCAGGCCGCCTTCTTGCGAATAAGCGTGCTCTACGCTGCGGATGCAGCCGTTTTCACGGTCATCATCCAGACTGTCCCAACGGGTCGACTGGCTGAACGCGGTCTGCGTCGGGATGCCCGCCGGGCCTGCCTTGAAGAAGGTGTGCACGGCCTCGTCGTCAGTCTGGGTGATGTCCCATTTGGCGATGCCTTCGGCCAGGGTCTTGCTGTGCACGGTCGGCAGGTCGGTGTGCAGCAGGCCGCCACGGGCCAGCTCGCCAAGGATGCTGAAGATCCCGCCAGCGCGATGCACGTCTTCCATGTGGTACTTCTGGATGTTCGGCGCGACCTTGCACAGCTGTGGCACCTTGCGCGACAGACGGTCGATGTGGCGCAGGTCGAAATCGATCTCGGCTTCCTGAGCGGCGGCCAGCAAGTGCAGGATGGTGTTGGTCGAGCCGCCCATGGCGATGTCCAGCGTCATGGCGTTTTCGAACGCCTTGAAGTTGGCGATGTTGCGCGGCAACACCGAATCGTCGTTTTCCTTGTAGTACTGACGGCACAGGTCAACGATGGTGCGGCCAGCCTGCAGGAACAGTTGCTCGCGGTCGCTGTGGGTGGCGAGAGCCGAGCCATTGCCCGGCAACGCCAGGCCCAGTGCTTCGGTCAGGCAGTTCATCGAGTTGGCGGTGAACATGCCGGAACACGACCCGCAGGTCGGACAGGCGCTGCGCTCGTACTCGGCGACTTTTTCGTCACTGGCGGTCGAGTCAGCAGCGATGACCATCGCATCGACCAGATCCAGGCCGTGGCTGGCCAGTTTGGTCTTGCCCGCTTCCATTGGCCCGCCGGAGACGAAGATCACCGGAATGTTCAGGCGCAACGACGCCATCAGCATGCCCGGGGTGATCTTGTCGCAGTTGGAAATGCACACGATGGCGTCGGCGCAATGCGCATTGACCATGTACTCGACGGAGTCGGCAATGATCTCGCGGCTCGGCAGCGAATAGAGCATGCCGTCGTGGCCCATGGCGATGCCATCGTCGACCGCAATGGTGTTGAATTCCTTGGCCACGCCACCGGCGCGCTCGACTTCACGCGCGACCAGCTGGCCCATGTCCTTGAGGTGGACGTGGCCGGGTACGAACTGGGTGAAGGAGTTGGCGATGGCGATGATCGGTTTCTTGAAGTCTTCGTCCTTCATGCCCGTGGCGCGCCACAGGGCACGGGCGCCGGCCATGTTGCGGCCGTGGGTGGACGTTTTCGAGCGGTAATCAGGCATTGAAACACTCCGGCAAAAATAAGGCTGATCAGGAAGGGAGTGAGCTTCTATTGACGTCGCGAACGAGCGGCAGTGACCGCAGGCAGCGAAGAAACCGAACACCACGGGATCACCGTGTATTCGGCCTGAGCTCATAAACCCGCCGGGGATGACTGGCGATGAATAGCGCCGATTCTACACCGCCGGGTGGTTTGATGGGGTCCGAATATCGCCATCGGTGCCGCGCTGCAAATCCCGATGGACAAAATGCTATCAGGGCATTTATCTTCCTCGGCAGGCCGCCTCATGTGGCCACGTCGCTCGGACGGTTCCGGGCGCTTACGTTTGCGAGATACTCATGGCTGACCAAGGTTCGCCGCGCCGCTTTGCGCGCATCGATCGACTCCCCCCTTATGTGTTCAACATCACCGCCGAGCTGAAAATGGCTGCTCGTCGTCGTGGTGAGGACATTATCGACCTGAGCATGGGCAACCCCGACGGGGCCACACCGCCGCACATTGTCGAAAAACTGATCACCGTCGCCCAGCGCGAAGACACCCACGGTTACTCCACCTCGCGGGGCATTCCGCGCCTGCGCCGGGCCATTTCCAACTGGTACAAGAAGCGCTACGAGGTCGACATCGACCCTGAAAGCGAAGCGATCGTGACCATTGGTTCCAAGGAAGGCCTGGCCCACCTGATGCTCGCCACGCTGGATCAGGGCGACACGGTGCTGGTGCCCAACCCCAGTTACCCGATCCACATCTACGGTGCCGTGATTGCCGGCGCCCAGGTGCGATCGGTGCCGCTGGTGCCAGGCGTGGACTTCTTCGACGAGCTGGAAAAAGCCATTCGCGGCTCGATTCCCAAGCCGAAGATGATGATTCTGGGCTTTCCGTCCAACCCGACTGCGCAATGTGTGGAGCTGGATTTCTTCGAGCGCGTGGTGGCGCTGGCCAAACAGTACGACGTGCTGGTGGTGCATGACCTGGCGTACGCCGACATCGTCTACGATGGCTGGAAAGCCCCGTCGATCATGCAGGTGCCCGGCGCCAAGGACATTGCCGTGGAGTTCTTCACCTTGTCCAAGAGCTACAACATGGCAGGCTGGCGGATTGGCTTCATGGTCGGCAACCCCGAACTGGTGAATGCACTGGCGCGGATCAAGAGTTACCACGACTACGGCACCTTCACGCCACTGCAGGTGGCGGCGATTGCCGCGCTGGAAGGCGATCAGCAGTGCGTGCTCGACATTGCCGAGCAGTATCGCCAGCGCCGCAACGTACTGGTCAAAGGCCTGCACGAACTGGGCTGGATGGTCGAAAACCCCAAGGCGTCGATGTACGTCTGGGCGAAGATTCCCGAAGCCTACGCGCATCTGGGCTCGCTGGAGTTCGCCAAGAAGCTGCTGGCCGAAGCCAAGGTGTGTGTCTCGCCGGGCATCGGTTTCGGTGAGTACGGCGACGATCACGTGCGCTTCGCGCTGATCGAGAATCAGGACCGCATCCGTCAGGCCGTGCGCGGCATCCGCAGCATGTTCAGGGCTGACGACAAGCTCAAGTCCTGAGTTCCTTCTGAGACACCGCGCCTGCTGACCGACTGCGCTCGGCAGGCGTGGACGCTGCAACCAACCGCCTCTCCACACCTGACCGACAGTCGCCTCGGCAATTTTTGATTTCTGCAAATCGCTGCAGACCGGTATGATCGCGCGCCCCGATACACCCGGAAGCCTGACCTAAAATGAAACCCACCTTGATCGCCGCCGCAGAACTCGATCGTATCGACACCTGGGCCAAATACTCCAGCCACATGTGCGGGGGCTGCGTGTCCAGTTGCTGCACGTTGCCGGTAGAAGTGAAGATCAAGGACCTGATCCGCATCGGCATCGTCGATGAGTTCGAACGCGGCGACCCGGCCAAGAACATCGCCAAACGTCTGCAGAAAGAAGGCATCGTCGAGCGTTACAACCAGAAGTCGGAAATCTTCACGTTGCAGCGCATGAGCAACAACGACTGCCTGTACCTGGACCGTAAAAGCCGCCTGTGCACCATCTATGACAAGCGCCCGGACACCTGCCGCAACCACCCGAAAGTCGGACCGCGTCCCGGTTATTGCGCGTACAAGCCCAAAGAAGTCGTGCGTCAGGAAAGCGGCTCACTGAGAAACGCCACCAGCGCGCCAGTGCCGAAGTTCTGACCCCTTGAAGGGCTGCGCAACGCGCAGAATATCGGCTCACATCAATCAAGCCCCGCACAGGGGCTTTTTTGTGGGCGATGGAAAAAGCCTATCGATGTTAATTTTTGTGAAAAATAAAAATACTTCACATTATTTACTCATTGATTCACTATCCGATTCACAGATCAGAACAATAACGCTCGAATGCCAGCGACACAGGCATCGGCACTGACTTTGAGGATTACTGCATGACCAGCAAAAACGTTGGCGTTATCGGCCTGGGTGCGATGGGTCTGGGCATTGCCCGCTCGTTGCTGCGTAGCGGCTTCACTGTGCATGCCTGCGATGTGCGCAGCAGCGTGACCGAAGCGTTTGCCCAGGAAGGCGGCGTTGCCTGCCAATCCCCAGCCAGCATGGCCGCTGCCTGCGATGTGATCATTACCGTCGTGGTCAATGCCGAGCAGACCGAAACCGTCCTGTTTGGTGAAAACGGCGCGGTCGCGGCGCTGCGTCCGGGCAGTCTGGTCATCGGTTGCGCCACTGTCGCACCGACCTTCGCCGTCGAACTGGGCGAGCGTCTGGCCGCACAGAACCTGCTGTACCTCGATGCACCGATCTCCGGCGGCGCCGCCAAGGCCGCCGCTGGCCAGATGACCATGATGACCTCCGGCCCGGCCGAGTCTTACGCCAAGGCCGAAGCCATCCTCAATGGCATGGCCGGCAAGGTCTATCGCCTGGGTGACGTCCACGGGCTGGGCTCGAAAGTCAAAATCATCAATCAGTTGCTCGCTGGCGTACACATCGCCGCCAGCGCCGAAGCCATGGCCCTCGGCCTGCGTGAAGGCGTCGATGCTGACGCGCTGTACGAAGTGATCACCAACAGTGCCGGTAACTCGTGGATGTTCGAAAACCGCGTGCCGCACATCCTCAATGCCGATTACACGCCGCTGTCGGCTGTGGATATCTTCGTCAAAGACCTCGGCCTGGTACTGGATACCGCACGCAGCAGCAAATTCCCGCTGCCGCTGTCGGCCACCGCACACCAGATGTTCATGCAGGCCTCCAGCGCCGGTTTCGGCCGCGAGGATGACTCGGCGGTGATCAAGATTTTCCCGGGCATCGAGTTGCCGAAAGCCAAGCCAGAAAAAGCCTGAGGAGCGACTGATGAGCCTGAACAACGCTCGCCCGCTGCTGGGCTGCATTGCCGATGACTTCACCGGCGCGACCGACCTTGCCAACATGCTGGTGCGCGGCGGTATGCGCACCGTGCAGAGCATCGGCATCCCCAGCGCCGAAATGGCTGCCGGCCTGGACGCCGACGCGATTGTCATCGCCCTGAAATCGCGTACCACACCAAGCGCCGACGCGGTGGCTGAATCCCTCGCTGCGCTGGAATGGCTGCGCGAGCGCGGCTGCGAGCAGATCTTCTTCAAATACTGCTCGACCTTCGATTCCACCGCCGCGGGTAACATCGGCCAGGTCAGCGAAGCACTGCTGGAGCAACTGGACAGCGACTTCACCCTCGCCTGCCCGGCCTTCCCGGAAAATGGCCGCACGATTTTCCGTGGTCATCTGTTCGTACAGGACCAGTTACTCAATGAATCGGGCATGCAGAACCACCCGCTGACGCCCATGACCGACGCCAATCTGGTGCGTGTGCTGCAAGCGCAGACCCGCCACAAGGTCGGCCTGTTGCGCTATGACAGCATTGCCCAGGGCGTCGAAGGCGTGCGCAACAGAATTGCCGAGCTGCGCGCCGAAGGTGTGAGCATGGCGATCGCCGATGCCCTGTCGGATGCCGATCTGTACACCTTGGGCGAAGCCTGCGCCGACTTGCCGCTGCTGACCGGTGGCTCGGGTCTGGCGCTGGGCCTGCCGGGTAACTTTCGCAAGGCAGGCAAGCTGCGCGATATCGATGCCGCCAAACAGGTCGCCATCAGTGGCGGCGAAGTGGTGTTGGCGGGCAGCGCTTCGGTTGCCACCAATGGCCAGGTCGCGGCCTGGCTGGAAGACAATCGCCCTGCACTGCGCATCAATCCGCTGGATCTGGCCGCAGGCAAGCCGGTGGTCGAGCAGGCGCTGGCCTTTGCCAGAGACGCCGGGCAGACCGTATTGATCTACGCCACCAGCACGCCGGATGAAGTCAAAGCCGTGCAGAAAGAGCTGGGTGTTGAACGCTCCGGTGCAATGGTCGAAGCCGCGTTGGGCGAGATCGCCAAAGGGCTGCTGAACGCTGGTGTGCGCCGCTTTGTGGTCGCCGGTGGCGAAACCTCCGGTGCCGTGGTTCAGGCGCTGGGCGTGCAACTGTTGCAGATCGGCGCACAGATTGATCCGGGCGTTCCGGCCACGGTGAGCAGCGGCGCACAACCGCTGGCTCTGGCCCTCAAATCCGGCAATTTCGGTGCGCGCGACTTCTTCGCCAAGGCGCTCAAGCAACTGGCGGGGGCGGCTTGATGATCGACGAAAACGCATTGCGTCAGGAAATCTGCGACGTCGGCCGTCTGCTGTATGGCCGTGGCTATACGGTGGGCAGCGCCGGCAACATCAGCGCACGACTCGACGACGGCTGGCTGATTACCCCGACCGACGCCTGCCTGGGCCGCATGGACCCGGCCGATATCGCCAAGGTCAATCTGGCCGGTGAATGGGTGTCCGGCAGCAAGCCGTCCAAGACCCTGGCCCTGCACCGCGAAGTCTACGACCGCAACCCGCAGGTCGGCGGCGTGGTGCATACGCACTCGACGCATCTGGTCGCCCTGACCCTGGCCGGAGTGTGGCAGGAGGACGACATTCTGCCGCCGCTGACGCCGTATCAGGTCATGAAGGTCGGGCATATCCCGCTGATCCCTTACGAGCGTCCGGGCTCGCCGAAAGTCGCCGAGCGCGTGGCGGAGCTGGCCAACAGCGTGCGCGGCGTGATGCTCGAGCGGCTCGGCCCGGTGGTCTGGGAAAGTTCGGTGGCCAAGGCCTGCTACGCACTGGAAGAGCTGGAAGAAACAGCGCGTCTGTGGCTGATGAGCAATCCCAAACCTGCGCCGCTGGACCCGGCGGCGCTTGAAGAACTGCGTCAGGTGTTCGGCGCGAAGTGGTAACGGACACACATTGATCGGGGGGCGCGCTGCGCCTCCCGGACGAAAAACAATAACAACAGGAATCGAGAGCATGACTCACCCCTATCCCGCTGTTTCGTTGTTCCTCTTTACCACCATCGACCGGAGTGCACGGGCATGACGCCGCTCATGTTGATGATCGTGGCCGGTGCGGGCATCGCACTGCTGTTGTTCCTGGTGCTCAAGTACAAATTCCAGCCCTTTGTCGCCCTGATGCTGGTCAGCATTATCGTGGCGCTGGTCGCCGGTGTTAAACCGGCCGATCTGGTTACCACCATTGAAGGCGGCATGGGCAAGACCCTTGGCCACATCGCGATCATCATCGCTTTGGGCGCGATGATCGGACGCATCATCGAGCTGTCCGGCGGGGCCGAGGCGCTGGCCAAAACCCTGATCAACCGCTTCGGTAACAGACGCACGCCACTGGCGCTGACCGTTGCAGGCTTCATGGTCGGTATTCCGGTGTTCTTCGAAGTCGGCGTGATCATCCTCATGCCGTTGGCATACGGTGTGGCACGGGCGGCACGCAAGCCGCTGCTGATCTTCGCGCTGCCAATGTGTGCAGCCTTGCTTGCCGTGCACGCGTTCCTGCCGCCGCATCCCGGCGCGGTAGCCGCTGCCAGCCAGTTGGGCGCGGACCTTGGCCGGGTGCTGATGCTGGGCATTCCGATCGTTGCTGTACTGTGCATGATCGGCTATTTCGTCGCGGGGCGCATGACCCGCAAGACCTACCCGATGACCGACGATATTCGCGCCGAAGTCTACGGCCCGCACGTTACCAACGAAGACCTGGAAGCCTGGGCGCGCAACGATTATTCCGCTGTGCGTGAAGCCACTGAAACCAGAACAATGGGCATCGAAGAAAGCGCCAGCAGCCTGGCGAGCAAACTGCCGCCAGCACCTGCACCGGGTTTCGGGCTGATCATCGCGCTCATTCTGTTGCCGATCGTGCTGATTCTGATGGGCACCCTGGCCACCACCATGCTGCCAGCCACGTCCACGCTGCGTGCAGTGCTGACCGTTCTCGGTGCGCCGCTTGTGGCATTGCTGATCGATACCCTGCTGTGCGCCTGGCTGTTGGGCTCGCGTCGTGGCTGGAGCCGCACTCAGGTGTCCGATGTGATCGGCTCGGCCTTGCCGGGTGTGGCGATGGTGATCCTGATTGCCGGCGCCGGTGGCGTATTCGGCAAGGTGCTGGTCGACACCGGCATTGGTGCAGTGGTCTCCGAGGCGCTGCGTAACACCGGTCTGCCGGTACTCGCGCTGGGCTTCCTGCTGACCCTGCTGCTGCGCGCTGTTCAGGGTTCGACCACCGTTGCACTGGTGACCACTGCAGGCATTCTCAGCCCGCTGATCGCAACGCTGGACCTGAGCGCCAACCACCTGGCTCTATTGTGCCTGGCGATGGGCGGTGGCGGTCTGGCCATGTCGCACATCAATGATGCCGGTTACTGGATGTTCACCAAGCTGGCAGGCCTCAACGTCGCCGACGGCTTGCGCACCTGGACCGTACTGGTCACGCTGCTCGGCACACTGGGCTTCGTGATCACCCTGCTGCTTTGGCCATTCGTCTGACCCTTTGAAGACTGGAGTTAACATGCCTCGTTTTGCCGCCAACCTCAGCATGCTGTACCCGCAGCATGACTTTCTTGAGCGCTTTGCCGCAGCCGCTGCCGATGGTTTCGGCGCGGTCGAGTACCTGTTCCCCTACGCCTACAGCACTCAGGAACTCAAGCAGCGCCTGAGCGACAACGGTCTGGTGCAGGCGCTGTTCAACGCCCCGCCAGGCGACTGGGAGGCAGGCGAGCGAGGCATTGCCACGCTGCCGGGCCGTGAAGCGGAATTTCGCAGCGGTATCGAGCAGGCGTTGGAATATGCGCAGGTGCTGGGCAATGACCGAGTGCATGTCATGGCTGGCTTGCTGGCCGATGAAAGCTTGCGTGAGCGTCATCAGGCGGTCTATCTGGAAAACCTCGCGTTCGCGGCTGAGCAAGCCAAGGGCGCAGGCGTCACGATTCTGATCGAGCCGATCAACACCCGCGACATGCCGGGCTTCTTCCTCAATCGTCAGGATCAGGCACAGGACATCTGCAAGCTGGTGGGTGCCGACAACCTGAAGGTGCAGTTCGACTGCTACCACTGCCAGATCGTCGAAGGTGACCTGACCAGCAAGCTGCGTCGCGACTTTGCGGGCATTGGTCATATTCAGATCGCCGGGGTACCGGATCGCCATGAGCCGGACTTGGGCGAACTGAACTACGAGCACCTGTTCAACGTCATCGACGAGCTGGGCTACAGCGGCTGGATCGGCTGCGAATACCGCCCCAAAGGCGATACCAGCGTGGGTCTGGCGTGGTTGCGCAAGCTACAAGCCAAGAGCTGAAAAACGCGGGATAGACGACGCGGAGCGTGAGGAACGATCACTCTGTAACTGTCGTGCCCAGGCACGCCAGGCTTGCGCAAGAACACTATCGTGCGACGCTCCGCGTCGCATGCCGTTCTGGACGCTCTGCGTCCGATCTTGAAGAGGTATCAGTCCTCTAAGTCGAACTGGTCCTTTATATAGCGGATTTCAGTCCGGCCATGCGGCGCTGGCTGGCCGTCTTCGTCGAGGTTGACGAAGACGATCTTGTCGACAGTCAAAATGCTTTTGCGGGTTATCTTGTTGCGCACCTGGCACTTGAGGGTGATCGAGGTGCGGCCGAATTCTGTGGCGGTGATGCCTAGCTCAATGATGTCGCCCTGACGCGAGGCGCTGACAAAGTTGATTTCAGAGATGTACTTGGTCACCACCCGCTGATTACCCAGTTGAACGATCGCGTAGATCGCCGCTTCTTCATCGATCCAGCGCAGCAGGCTACCGCCGAACAACGTGCCGTTGGGGTTGAGGTCTTCGGGCTTGACCCACTTGCGGGTGTGGAAATTCATGTTCACTCCTGAGCGTCTGGCCGGTAGAGACGTGCATGATGGCAGAGCCGACGGCCCGCGCCCATGCCTGTGTCATAGCGAATGTGCATCGACTCGATTACAGACAGATGGCAATTGTATGGCCCTTAAACCGACAGAAAGCCTTGGGAAGAATCGCGAGCGCAGCTATACTGCCCAACGTTTCAAAACGGTCATCCACGCTTGATACCGTTCCCGCCACCTGTCCGAGGGGCGCTGCAGCAGGTTTTCCCTGTCAGGCTCGGATGGGGCGTTGTTTGCCAGGACGATCCTCGACCGGCAAACCTTAAACGCACAACGGCGCCCATTCGCATTTTTATGGAATGGAGACTCTCAATGAGTGCTGTAATCACGCCCGCAGAATTTAATGACTACAAGGTTGCCGACATTTCCCTGGCCGCCTGGGGTCGTCGCGAAACCATCATTGCCGAATCCGAAATGCCTGCCCTGATGGGTCTGCGCCGCAAATACGCCGGTGACCAGCCGCTCAAGGGCGCGAAAATTCTCGGCTGCATCCACATGACCATTCAGACCGCCGTGCTGATCGAAACCCTGGTTGCCCTGGGTGCCGAGGTTCGCTGGTCGTCGTGCAACATTTTCTCCACTCAGGACCAGGCCGCCGCTGCCATTGCCGCTGCCGGCATTCCTGTGTTCGCCTGGAAGGGCGAAACCGAAGAAGAATACGAGTGGTGCATCGAGCAGACCATCCTCAAGGATGGCCAGCCATGGGACGCCAACATGATTCTCGACGACGGCGGCGACCTGACCGAGATCATCCACAAGAAATACCCGGCGATGCTGGACAAGATCCACGGCGTTACCGAAGAAACCACCACGGGTGTTCACCGCCTGCTGGACATGCTGGCCAAGGGCGAGCTGAAAATCCCGGCCATCAACGTCAACGACTCGGTGACCAAGAGCAAGAACGACAACAAGTACGGCTGCCGTCACAGCCTGAACGACGCCATCAAGCGCGGCACCGACCACTTGCTGTCCGGCAAGCAGGCACTGGTGATCGGCTACGGTGACGTGGGCAAGGGCTCGGCTCAGTCGCTGCGTCAGGAAGGCATGATCGTCAAAGTGACCGAAGTCGACCCGATCTGCGCCATGCAGGCCTGCATGGACGGTTTCGAGCTGGTTTCGCCGTTCATCGACGGTGAGAACGACGGCACCGAAGCGAGCATCGACAAGGCACTGTTGGGCAAGATCGACCTGATCGTGACCACCACCGGTAACGTCAACGTTTGTGATTCGAACATGCTCAAAGCGCTGAAAAAACGCGCTGTGGTGTGCAACATCGGTCACTTCGACAACGAAATCGACACCGCTTTCATGCGCAAGAACTGGGCATGGGAAGAAGTGAAGCCACAGGTTCACAAGATCCATCGCACCGGCCCAGGCTCGTTCGACGCACAGAACGACGACTACCTGATCCTGCTGGCCGAAGGCCGTCTGGTAAACCTGGGTAACGCCACTGGCCACCCAAGCCGCATCATGGATGGCTCGTTCGCCAACCAGGTTCTGGCGCAGATCTTCCTCTTCGAGCAGAAGTACGCTGACCTGGCACCGGCCAAAAAGGCCGAGCGTCTGACCGTTGAAGTGCTGCCGAAGAAACTCGACGAAGAAGTGGCCCTGGAAATGGTCCGCGGCTTCGGCGGCGTTGTGACCAAGCTGACCAAGACCCAGGCCGATTACATCGGCGTGACCGTCGAAGGTCCGTTCAAGCCGCACGCTTATCGCTACTGATTGATCTTCTGTGAAGAGTGCGCGGCGTTCCTGACGCCTCTCACTCTCTCAGTTGGCAATTATCTGTGGGAGCGGACTTGTCCGCGAAGGGGCCTGTGCATTCAATCAAGATGCAGCGTCTGAAATAAAGCCTTCGCGGACAAGTCCGCTCCTACAAAGTATGTGTTCGTTTCTATATCGAGATCGGCCTCCATGAGCCAAGAACGCCGCTTCAGCTTCGAGTTCTTTCCTACCAAGACCGACGCTGGACATGAAAAGCTGCTGACCGTTGCTCGTCAGCTCGCTACGTACAACCCCGATTTTTTCTCCTGCACCTATGGTGCCGGTGGCTCGACCCGCGACCGCACGCTCAATACCGTGCTGCAGCTGGAAAACGAGATCAAAGTCCCTGCTGCGCCGCATTTGTCCTGCGTGGGCGACAGCAAGGACGACCTGCGCAACCTGTTGGCGCAGTACAAGGATGCGGGCATCAAACGCATCGTGGCACTGCGCGGCGACCTGCCTTCCGGCATGGGTATGGCCAGCGGTGAGTTGCGTCACGCCAATGACCTGGTGAGCTTCATTCGCCAGGAAAGCGGCAGCCATTTCCACATCGAAGTCGCCGCCTACCCGGAAATGCATCCGCAGGCGCGCAACTTCGAGGACGACCTCAAGCACTTCGTCAACAAGGCCAACGCCGGCGCCGACAGTGCAATCACGCAGTACTTCTTCAACGCCGACAGCTATTTCAACTTCGTCGAGCGGGTCGAGAAAATGGGCGTCAGCATTCCGATCGTGCCGGGCATCATGCCGATCACCAACTACAGCAAGCTGGCGCGTTTCTCGGATGCCTGCGGTGCGGAAATCCCGCGCTGGATCCGTAAACAGCTGGAAGCCTACGGCGATGACGTGCAAAGCATCCAGGCGTTTGGCGAAGAAGTCATCACGCAGATGTGCGAACGACTGCTGCAAGGCGGCGCCCCCGGTCTGCATTTCTACACGCTGAACCAGGCAGAACCGAGCCTGGCGGTGTGGAACAACCTGCAACTGCCACGCTGAAAACGGCTGCGGCACCGCGGTCCGACCGGTAATTTCCGGGGGATCGCGGCCTCATACACCGTTGGGCAGCAGGAAAGCGGCGTATTGCGCTCGCTCTGTTATACTCCAGCCTTCCCGCCAGGCTTACGCCCGGACGCCCGGTCTTGCAATCGTCATCCGTTCACGCCAACAGCGCAATTTTCATCAAGCGCAGGCGTCACGGAATGCACTGAAGACCCGGCAGGACCGGACGGGATCGCGTTGTCTTTACACGCCATTCGCGCCAGGCAAGACATCCCTTGAGCTTAAGCTCCAACAGAACAGGATTACTCATGTCCTTTGCTTCCCTCGGTCTCTCCGAGGCTTTAGTCCGCGCCATCGAGGCAGCGGGCTATACCCAGCCTACCCCCGTGCAACAGCGGGCCATTCCCGCCGTGTTGCAAGGTCGCGACCTGATGGTTGCGGCACAGACCGGTACTGGTAAAACCGGCGGTTTCGCCCTCCCAATTCTGGAGCGGCTGTTTCCCAATGGTGTTCCGGACAAATCCCAGCGTCATGGCCCGCGTCAACCACGCGTTCTGGTCCTGACCCCGACCCGCGAACTGGCCGCACAGGTGCACGAGAGCTTCAAGCTCTATGCCCGCGACCTGAAGTTCGTCAGCGCCTGCATCTTCGGCGGCGTCGGCATGAACCCTCAGGTTCAGGCCATGTCCCGTGGCGTGGACGTCCTGGTGGCCTGCCCCGGCCGCCTGCTCGACCTGGCCGGTCAAGGCAGTGTCGACCTGTCCCACGTCGAAATCCTGGTGCTCGATGAAGCAGACCGGATGCTCGACATGGGCTTCGTCCATGACGTCAAGAAGGTCCTCGCGCGTCTGCCGGCCAAGCGCCAGAACCTGCTGTTCTCAGCTACCTTCTCCAATGACATCACGTCATTGGCCGGCAAGCTGCTGCACAACCCCGAGCGCATCGAAGTCACGCCGCCGAACACCACGGTCGAGCGTATCGAGCAACGGGTTTTCCGCCTTGCCGCCAATCACAAGCGTTCGCTGCTGGCGCATTTGATTACCGTCGGTGCCTGGGAACAGGTACTGGTCTTTACCCGCACCAAGCATGGCGCCAACCGCCTGGCCGAGTACCTGGACAAGCACGGCCTCGCGGCGGTCGCGATCCACGGCAACAAGAGCCAGAACGCCCGTACCAAGGCTCTGGCCGACTTCAAGGCAGGTGATGTACGCATCATGGTCGCGACCGATATCGCCGCACGCGGCCTGGATATCGACCAGCTGCCGCATGTCGTCAACTTCGAGCTGCCAAACGTCGATGAAGACTACGTTCACCGTATCGGTCGTACCGGCCGGGCCGGTCGTTCGGGCGAAGCCATTTCCCTGGTTGCGCCGGACGAAGAGAAGCTGCTCAAAAGCATTGAGCGCATGACTAAACAGAAGATCGCCGATGGCGACCTGATGGGCTTCGACATCACCGCAGTCGAGGCTGAAAAACCGGAAGTGCGTGAGCGTCCGGATGTTCGCAACTCTCGTGGTGCACGTCCTGCCGGCGACAAGAACAACGGCGGTCGTCGCGACAAGGGCAAGGACAAAGGCAAGGAAAAACCTGCCACTGCAGCCGCCACTGGCGAACGCCCTGCAAGGCAGCCACGCGAAAAAAAACCTCGTGAGGGCACGCCTCGCAGCGAACAGCGTGCATCGCAGCCATCCATACCGCGCCCGGCAGCCGATCGTGCGCCGGACGAGTTCCGCGATGATGAAGTAGACAACTTCGGCAATCGTGCTGACTACGTCAGTCCTTATCAGGGCAAAGGCCAGAACCGTGGTCGTCGTCCTGCTGCTGCGCCCGGTGCAGCACCGGCTGCTGGCGGCGCAGCTCGCCCAGCCAATTCGGGTCGACCTGCGGGCGGCGCTCGTAACGGCTCCGGTACTGGTGCGCCAAAGCGCAACGGTTCGGGTTCGTCGGCTCCGCGTTCGCGTGATGGCCAGCCGCGCGGTCGTCGCCCGGCACGTGAAGATCAGCCCTTGCCGCGTGAAGGTCAGGAGCCAGCCGTGCGTGCCCCGCGCGACGGTCAGCCTCAGCCGAAGATCGTGCACAAGGAATCCAAGATCGACCGTTTCCCGTCTGCCGAGCAACTGGACCAGTTGCCAACACGCCCACGCGGTGAAAAACCGGCCCTGCTGACCCGCAATCGCGACAGCTGATAGCCACGCAACACTAAAAACGCCCCGACCTGCTCGGGGCGTTTTTGTTTGTGGCCCTGGAGGATGTTGATCATCGCTCCCACGCTCCGCGTGGTAGCGCAGTTCTGGACGCTCTGCGCCCTCTTTGTGGCGCTCCGCGTCACACAAGGGCTCTGCGATGTCAGTTAAATATATTCCAGACTCAAGCCCCCTTTTCGCCCCTCGGCGACCTACTTTGATGGGGCCAAAGTAGGCAAACCCCCTCGCTCCTGTTTCCGGCCCGACTTCGTCGGGTTCCTTCGCCCTGTCACTGATCCGGGGGCCCGCCGCAACGGGCCATCCATGGCCCGGTGCGGCTTGCTCGGCGTCCTGCCGAGCATCCCCCGGATCAGCGTCAGGACTCAGCCGTCACTAAGGTCGCAATCTGAGTCGTCAGTGCCATTGTGATAAAAAAGCGCTTTATCCATCTCCACGCTCTGCGTGGTAGCGCAGTCCTGGACGCTCCGCGTCCGATCTTGAGACGGCAGCGCGGCGCCGATCTGTGACGCAGAGCGTCACGAACTGCATGCCAACGCAGAGCATTGGCACGATAGTCATCCCAAGACGTTTCATCGCACCAACAAAAACGCCGACCCAAGGGTCGGCGTTTTTTCGATCAAGCGTGCAATTACTTCTTCTGTACGCCTTCGAAGCTGATGTCCAGATCCAGCGTCTGCGACGTCGGGCCTGGGCCCTTGATGCCGAAGTCGTTCAGGTTCAGCGTCGAAGTACCGTTGAAGCCGGCACGGTAGCCGCCCCACGGATCCTTGCCTTCGCCGTTGAAGGTTGCCTTGATGACGATTGGCTTGGTCACGCCGTGCAGGGTCAGGTCGCCAGTGACGTCAGCCGTTTTCTCGCCAGTCGACTTGACTGCGGTGGAAACGAATTTGGCTTCCGGGTATTTGGCAACGTCCAGGAAATCCTTGCTGGAGATGTGTTTGTCGCGCTCGGCGTGGTTGGTGAACAGGCTGGCGGTTTTCAGCTCGACATTGATTTTGCTGGCTTCAGGCTTGGCAGCGTCGAAGCTGAACGTGCCGTCCCAGTCCTTGAAGGTACCGTGAATGAAGCTGTAGCCCAGGTGGCTGATCTTGAAGTCAACGAATGCGTGTTGACCTTCCTTGTCGATAACGTAGTCGGCGGCCATGGCCTGGCCAGCAGACAACAGTGCGGTACCCAGAGCCAGAGCGGCGAGAGACTTCTTCAACATGCTTTTATTCCCGTTTTGGTTGAACAATCAATTACGACCCAGCATGCGCTTGAGGGTCACATCGCGATCGATGAAGTGGTGTTTCAATGCAGCAAGACCATGGAGCCCCGCGAATATCACGATGACCCAGGCCAGATACAGGTGAATCCAGCCCGCCGTTTCTGCCTGATCAGGAAGGCCCGAAACCAGCGCGGGCACATCGAACAGGCCGAATACCGGAATCCCCACGCCGTCGGCGGTGGAAATGAGATACCCGGCGAACATCACGGCAAACAGTGCGACGTACAAAAACAGATGGCCGAATGCAGCACCGATGCGCGTCAACTTACTGTAGCTGGTCAACGGCGGCGGTGGCGGACTGAGCAGACGCCAGACCACGCGGATCAGCATGATCGCAAACAGCGTGATGCCGATGCTCTTGTGCAGATCAGGGCCCGCCTTGCGCCACGTATCGTAGTAATCCAGCCCGACCATCCACAGCCCCAGCGCAAACATTCCAAACACGACAGCAGCCACACCCCAGTGCAGCACCATGCTGACCAGACCGTAGCGAGAGGATGAATTACGTAGCTGCATTACCAGTACCTTGTCAGAAGTGTTACCAGACTAGCTTTTTATCTATCGAATGAAAGCGCAAAATTTCGCTCGGACGTATCGAACAATACGATAGGTCTGCTTGACCTTTCGTACGCCGGTTCTGCTGGTTACACCAACACCTGACAGGCTTTACAGCATCTCAGGCTGTCCTCGCTGCGGCAGCATCTCGATAATTTGCCGTCAGTAATACTTTGCAATGACCATCGGCCGTTCGATACCGATGAACGGCATGATCCGCTCAGATATCCCCAGCCCACACAGACAGAACGAATTCAGCGCGCATAAAAAAAGGACGCGGCATACACCGCGTCCTCTTTCGCTCAGCTATTGCCCGGTCAGTTGTTAACGTCTGCGGGCGCTGTTTCAGCAGGGGTTTTGGCAGGAGCCGGTTTGCTCTGAGCCTTTTTCGCAGCTTCCTTTTTTGCTGCTTCTTTCTTCGCCGCTTCTTTTTTGGCGGCTTCCTTGCTCTGCGGCTTTTTCGCAGGCTCAGCCTTGGTCGCCGGTTTCTTCGCAGGCTCGGCTTTTACCGGCGGCTTGGCAGGCTGGACAACCGGCGCAACCACGGGTGCTGGCGCGGTAACAGGTGCTGGAGCTGCAGCCGGTTCCGGGGCCTTCTCTACCGGAGCAGGTGCCGGGGCCGGTTCTTCACCACCACCAAACATGCGCGAGAAGAAACCCGGCTTGTCGGCCTGCGGCTTGGCAGGTTCAGCCGGTTTGTCGGACGAACCACCGAACAGGTTGCTGAAGAAATTGCCTTCTGACTTCTGCGAAGCCGGGGCCGGTGCTTTCGGCGGTGCAACCTTGACCGGTTCGAACGACTTGCCAGCCGCCAGATCCTGGACCTGACCGGCCGCACGCTGACCGCTGCGCAAGGCACCTTCCAGAGTGCCCGGGTACAAGGTGTCGGTGTGCTCGCCAGCAAAAGCTACGCGCAGAATCGGCCGCTCCCACAGACGCCAGTATTTACTGATCTGGCCGGGACCGAATGCCAGGTAGGAACCACCCGTGGACGGGTCGACGCTGTAACGGCGGATTTCATAGCCGGTGTAAGCGCCACGTGCTTCAGGGTAGAACGCATGCAGACGGATCAATACCTGATCAACCATCTGCTTGTCGCCGAAGGCCTGCATGATGCGTGCGTTGTCGCCGGACAGGTTGATCACCACGTTGGCGCCGCCCTTGAGCGCGGGCTCTACCCACAACATGCCCAGACCGGTGTTGCTGAACACTTCACCGGACATGCGTGCCTTGCTGTCCCAGACCGGGGTCTTGAACTTGAGCATGATCTGGTCGCGCCAGCCGTAGTTGGTGCTCTTGATCGCGCCCATGTGCTGAGCGTCCAGCGCAGGCGTCATCTGGATTTTGCCCAGCGAGCGCAGCGGTACGGCCATGACCACGTAATCTGCGGTGTAGCTGGTTGCGCCAGCCTTGACGGTGACCTTGTCCTTCTCCTGAACGACTGCCGTCACCGGCGAATTGGTCTTGACGGTCTTGAGCTGCTTGACGAACGCCTGGGTCAGCACCGCGCTGCCACCGGGCAGGCGCGCAGCACGCAAGTCACGCTCGTCGACCGAGCGATAAACCCGCGATTGCTGGGCGAGGTACAGCAACGACAGGCGCGAAGGCTCATCGTAGCGGGTGCGGATCTGCTGGTTGATCAACTGACGCGCCGTGGCAGGCAGGTTCAGGCGGTCCAGCCAGTTGGCGACGTTGATCTGGTCCAGCGCGAACAAGGTGCTGTTGGACGCCGGGTTTTCCGGGTCGTCAACCGAGCGCGCGAGGTTGTCCAGCGTGTCGTTGTAGCGCTTGATGGCTTCGGCGGTCGCAGGCTGTTTGACGGCCAGGTCAGCCTGGGTGAAGTACACACCGTCGATCAAGTAGCTGGGCGTGCGAACAAATTCAGGCGCAGGCACGGTAGGCAGCTTGAAGCTGTCCAGGTAGCGGTTCAGCACTGGCTGAGCCTTGGTGTTGCCGATCCACTCGCTGGTCGCCAGACCGGAACGTCCGCCCAGGCTGGGCTTGGCTTCCAGTAGCGTCACCTGCCAGCCTTTGGCCTGCAGTTCATAGGCAGCGGTCAAGCCTGCCAGACCACCACCGACGACAATGGCGGTTCGTTGTTTTTCATCGGCGAGCGTAGAAACGCTGACCAACCCTGCCACTATCAGCGCACAGGCGCGCAGCCACCCAGAAAGCATTCGGCGAACTCCAGAAAACATAGGGAAGATTGGGCAAGTCAGCCCGGCATATCGACTTGCTGCGCAGGATACGCGAGCCATCAAATAGCCGCCAGCAATGTCCATCAGCTGTTAAAACTGCATCAAAGGTTGTTCCGCAGCCGGGCATTGCATAGGCTTGCGCGATTGTTCGTCCTCGCATCAGGCGAGTCGCTACCCGGAGATTGAAAATGGGCCTCAATGACCAGTGGATGCAACGTGACCTGAAGGTCCTGTGGCACCCCTGCACCCAGATGAAAGACCACGAAAATCTGCCGTTGATACCGATCAAGCGCGGTGAAGGCGTATGGCTTGAAGACTTCGAAGGCAAGCGTTATCTGGACGCTGTCAGCTCCTGGTGGGTCAACGTTTTCGGACACGCCAACCCGCGCATCAACCAGCGCATCAAGGATCAGGTCGACCAACTGGAGCACGTGATTCTTGCCGGTTTCAGTCATCAGCCGGTCATCGAGCTGTCCGAACGGCTGGTCAAACTGACCCCTGAAGGCCTCAACCGCTGCTTCTACGCCGACAATGGCTCATCGTGCATTGAAGTCGCGCTGAAGATGAGCTTTCACTACTGGCTCAATCGCGGCCAGCCGGACAAGAAACGCTTCGTCACCCTGACCAACAGCTACCACGGCGAGACCATGGCGGCGATGTCGGTCGGTGACGTACCGCTGTTCACCGAAACCTACAAGGCGCTGCTGCTCGACACCATCAAGGTGCCGAGCCCCGACTGCTATCACCGCCCGGAAGGCATGAGCTGGGAAGAGCATTCGCGCAACATGTTCGCCGCCATGGAGCAGACCCTCGCCGAACACCACGCCAGCGTTGCGGCAGTGATCGTCGAACCGCTGATTCAGGGCGCAGGCGGCATGCGCATGTATCACCCGGTCTACCTCAAGCTGCTGCGCGACGCCTGCGACCGCTATGGCGTGCACCTGATCCACGATGAAATCGCCGTAGGTTTCGGCCGCACCGGAACCATGTTCGCCTGTGAACAAGCGGGTATCCGTCCGGATTTCCTCTGCCTGTCCAAGGCACTGACCGGTGGCTACCTGCCGCTGGCGGCCTGCCTGACCACCGATGATGTGTACGACGCGTTCTACGACGACTACCCAACGCTGCGCGCGTTTCTGCACTCACACAGTTACACCGGCAACCCGCTGGCCTGTGCGGCGGCGCTGGCGACACTGGATATCTTCGAGCAGGACAACGTCATCGAAAACAACAAGGCACTGGCGCAGCGTATGGCGACAGCCACGGCGCATCTGGTGGACCATCCACATGTGGCGGAAGTGCGTCAGACCGGCATGGCCATCGCTATCGAAATGGTTCAGGACAAAGCCAACAAGACCGCCTACCCGTGGCAGGAACGGCGTGGCATGAAGGTCTTTCAGCATGCGCTGGAGCGCGGTGCATTGCTGCGACCACTGGGCAGTGTGGTGTATTTTCTGCCGCCGTACGTGATTACCCCGGAGCAGATCGACTTTCTGGCCGAGGTGGCCACCGAGGGCATTGATATCGCTACGCGCAGCAGTGTCAGTGTTGCCGTGCGCGAGAACTTTCATCCGGATTTCAGGGATCCGGGCTAGGGCTGGAATTTGCGGCGCCGCGACTGACGCCTTCGCGGACAAGTCCGCTCCCACGAGCGGACCGGGCAACACCGCATTAATGTGGGAGCGGACTTGTCCGCGAAAGGGCCATCACAAAACAACACCGGAACCGAGACACACCATGAGACTCTCCCGCTTTTTTACTGAAGCGCCGCTTAGCCTGGGCGAGCACGAACTGCCCGAGGCCCAGGCGCATTACATCAGCCGCGTGCTGCGCATGACCGAAGGTGACGCGCTGCAACTGTTCGACGGATCGGGCCAGGAGTTTCGCGGCACCTTGCTGGAAGTCGGCAAGAAGCGCGTGCATGTGCAACTGACCGAAAGCTTTGCCGGGCAAGTCGAGTCAGGGCTGCGTATTCATCTGGGCCAGGGCCTGTCGCGTGGTGAACGCATGGACTGGGCTATTCAGAAGGCTACCGAGCTGGGCGTCAGCGAAATTACCCCGATTGTCAGCGAGCGCTGTGAGGTGCGTCTCAAGGACGAGCGCGCCGAGAAGCGCCAGGCGCATTGGCAACAGATCGCTATCAGCGCCTGCGAGCAGTGCGGTCGCTCGGTGGTGCCGGTGATTCATGCGCCGATGCCGCTGGCCGAGTGGATCAAGCATACCGAGGCCGACCTGAAACTGGTCCTGCACCCGGTGGCCGAGCCGCTGACCAGCCATGACAAGCCAGCCAGCCTGGCCTTCCTGATTGGTCCGGAAGGCGGCTTGAACGACGCAGAAGTCGATCAGGCGCAAGCCGCTGGATTCCACGCCGCGCGCCTCGGCCCGCGCGTTCTGCGCACTGAAACCGCCCCGGTGGTCGCGCTCAGCGTGGCGCAACAGCTGTGGGGCGATTTCTGACTACTGATGCTCGTCCCCTCCTCACAGCACATAAAAACAAATCGCCACGAAGTGCATCAAACTGCCGCCGATGACGAACAGGTGCCAGATGCCGTGAAAGTGGCGGATCTGGTCGTAGGCGAAGAACAGAATGCCGACGGTGTAAAGCACGCCGCCGCCGGCCAGCCAGATGAAGCCCGCCAGGCCGAGCGCAGCAATCAGTGGTTTGACCGCCACGAGGACGATCCAGCCCATCACGGCGTAGATCACGATGGACATGATTCGCGCTTCAGAGCGGGGTTTTATCTCCTGCACAATGCCGATCAGCGCCAGCCCCCAGACGATACCGAACAGGGTCCAGCCCCACGCGCCGCGCAATGTCACAAGACAGAACGGCGTGTAGCTGCCCGCAATCATCAGGTAGATCGAAAAGTGATCGACCTTCTGCATGATCGATTTCGAACGGCCCTTGACGCTGTGGTAGATCGTCGAAACGCTGTACAGCGTGACCAGACAGGCGCCATAGATCGCAATGCTGACCACCTTCCAGACATCGCCGTGCAGACTCGCCATCACCAATAGCCAGATTGCGCCGACACCTGCCAGTACTGCACCCACCAGGTGGGACCAGGCGTTGAATTTTTCTCCGTAATACATCCGCTCAATACCCTCTTGTGGCAAAACACTGGGAGCAGAGGCTCGCGGTTATTGAAACAAATCGCAACACCCTGTTTCAGTGACGGATATTTTAAGCAGCTATCGGCGCACGACTTGTGCACAATCAGCGCACATCAATAACCAGCGCCACGACATGCAGATCGATGACGAACTGACGCTCAAGAAACTGGAAATATTCCTGGCCTTCATGCGCACCGGCAATCTGGCGCGGGCGGCGGAGGAGTTGCAGACCAGCAACGTCAGCGTGCACCGCGCCATTCACTCGTTGGAAAGCGCCCTGCGTTGCCCGCTGTTCAAACACGAAGGCCGCAACCTTACGCCGCTGGAAAGCGCGTATGTGCTGGAAGAGCGTGCGCAGAAGCTGGTGCAGGATGTGCTCGCCACCGTAGAGCTGACCCGTCAGGCGGCAGGCTTTTCGGCGGCACGCTTCCGCCTTGGGGCTTTGTATTCACTGACCGTCAAGACGGTGCCGCAGCTGATCATGGGCCTGAAAATCCGCCGCAGCGAGCTGAATATCGATCTGATTCTGGGTTCGAACATGGACCTGCTGTACAAGCTCAAGAACATGGAAGTCGACGCCATGCTGGTGTCGCTGGATGAAAGCACCCATGACCCGGACTGCGAGCAGTTGGCGTTGTTTTCCGACGATATCTTCCTGGCTGTGCCCACCGACTCGCCGTTTGCCGAGCACAGCGAGGTGGATCTCAGCGACCTGCGTGAAGCGACATTTATCACCCTCACCCAAGGCTTTGCCACTCATCGCGATGGCATACGGGTGTTTCAGCAGGCCGGGTTCGAGCCCAAAGTGGCGATGCAGGTCAATGACATCTTCACCCTGCTGAGCATGGTCAGTTCCGGCGTCGGCTATGCGCTGCTGCCGGGGCGCATAGCCGCAGTGTATGAAAACCGCGTGCGGCTGATTCCATTGCAGAGCCGCTACCGGATGCAGCAACACATCGGCATGGTCTTTCTCAAGTCCAGAGAGCGAGACCCTAACCTGCTGGCGCTGCTGGCCGAGTGTCGGATGTATGCGAATCGCCTGCTGGAGCAGGCGACCTGATCGAAGGGATCTAACCGACGATTGCGCGCACGATGAAATACAGCACCGACGGCCCCAGCAGACAGCCCAGTCCGGTATGAAAAGTGGCGGTCAGCGCACCATAAGGCACCAGACGCCGATCCGTTGCCGCCAGCCCTGCGGTAACGCCGCTGACAGTACCCGCCAGACCACCGAAAACCATCGCCGAACGCGGGTTGTCCAGCCCCATCCAGCGCGCCGCCATGGGCGTACCGACCATCACCAGAATCGCCTTGATCAGGCCGGTGGCAATCGACAGGGCCATCACGTCAGAGGTCGCACCCAACGCAGCACCGGTCACCGGGCCGACGATGTAGGTCACAGCACCCGCGCCAATGGTGGTCATGCTGATTGCATCGCGGTAGCCAAACACCCAGGCAATGCTCGCGCCCACGATAAACGGCAGAATCGTGCCCAACAGCAAGGCAATTGCTCCGATCAGCCCGGCCTTGCGTGCTTCGGTGGCCTGCACTTCAAAGGCAGTCGCCACGATGGCGAAGTCACGCAGCATCGCCCCGCCCATCAGGCCGATGCCTGAGAACAGCGCCATATCGGCAAGCCCCTTCTGGCCGCCGGTCAACGTGCCGCCGACCCAGGCCAGAATCAGCCCGATGACAATCGCGATGGCCGAGCCATGCACCCGGCCGAAGGTCAGGCGCTTTGAAAGCACCACCGAGACCCACATGATGATACCGACGAAGGCAAATGCGGTGATCAGGCCGTTGTGTTCAAGTCCTTTCTCGATGAGGTCCCACATATCAGCGACCTCCAGCCGGGGCTATTTCAGGCTTGATCACAGGCGTCAGCAGCGGCTCTTCCTTGGGTAAAGGCTCGCCGCGATTGGTGCGGCTGATCACTGCGATGGTGCAGGCGCAGAGCACCACTGAACCGACAGCGGCCAATACCGCCACCGGCCCGCCCTTGAGTGCGGTCACAACGTTTTGTTGCGCGGCCATCGCCACCACGACCGGTATGTACAGCGCGCCCCAGAAACCCACGCCCATTTCGCAGTCCTTGGTCATGCCGCCGTGTTTCTGCATCCACAGGCGTGCGCAGATCAACAGGATCATGGCGATCCCGACCCCGCCCACATTGGATTTCACGCCCAGCAGAACGCCGAGCATGTCACCGAGAATCACGCCCGCGAGCGTGCAGATAGCCAGTAGTGCAACACCATAGATAATCATTGTTGTTATTCCTCTGTTTGCATTGCTGAAGTTGTTGTTTTTGTCCTTCGTAGCAGCTGCACGGCGGCTCTATGGAGTGCGGCGACCCTCCTCGTGCGACAGCGCGATCAGGCTGTCCAGACGCGCAGCCTGAAAGGCCAGCGCTGTTCCTTGCTGAAAGACTTTGCGCGCCAGCCCGGTCAGCACGGCACCGGGCGGCAATTCGATGTGCAGGCGCACGCCTCGCTCCCAGGCAGTTTCCACGGTGCTGCGCCAATCGATGACCCGGCACATGTTGAAGGCCAGGTCGTCACGCAGTTTTTCGGCATTCAGCAGCGGACGCGCCGTACTGCCGCTGAGGTAACGTATCTTCGGTGCCTGCAACGCAATCCTTGAAAAGGCTTCTGCCAGTTGCTGCGCGGGAGCTTCCAGCAAGGCGCAATGCGACGGCACGCTGACCGCAAGACGCTTGACCGCCGCGGCCCCCGACGCCTTGGCCAAATGACTGACCTGCTGCATCGCCTCGACGCTGCCCGAGATCACCATCTGGTTGTCGGCGTTGATATTGGCGAGAAACACCGGCATTTGCGGGCTGTGTACTTGCCTGATCAACGCCTCGACCTGTGTCTGGTCCAGACCGATCACCGCAGTCATGCCATAACCTTCGGGCCAGGCGCTCTGCATCAACTCGCCGCGCAACGCCACCAGACGCACGGCATCGGCGAAGGCCAGCGCCCCGGAAATCACCGCTGCCGGATAAGCGCCGATGGACAACCCTGCAACGTAGTCCGGCACACAGTCGCGCGCCTGCAACAGGCGGGCGCAGGCGACACCGGCGATCAACAGGCAAAGCTGGACGGCGCGGGTCGCTTGCAGCGCCTGAGTGCTGTCCAGCGCCAGTACGTCTTCGCCCAGAGCATCGGCAGCTTCCTGCAGGCAATCGTGGACGACAGGGTCGTCGGGTAATTGATGCAGCATGCCGGCCTGCTGCGCGCCCTGACCGGGAAACACCCACAGGCTGCTCATGCGCACGCCCCGATCAGATGCCACGGATCTGCAACCAGCCGCGCCCCTGCTGCGGTCTTGAGCAACACCCGCCCCGCTGGGCGCGCCCATTCACGCAACGCCACAGCGCCATGATCGAGTTGCAGCTGCACATCGACCCGGCAGACCGATGTTTCCAGCGCCTCGACCAATTCGGCTGCGCAACTGCGACTTAACGGCTCAGGCGTGCGCAAAATCAGGTCCAGATCGCTGTCCTGATTCAACGCCGCAATACCACTGGCCAATTCGAACCCGGCGCTGCCGCCAACGCCCCAGACCAGTTCCAGCGCATCCATCACCGGGCGGACCTGACGCAAGGCACGCAATGCGGGCCAGTCCTGAATATTCTCGACCGGGCACAAGACCAGTTGTTCGGGGGTTACCCGCCGATAGACATCCGCCAACAGCATGCTCGCGGCATAGCGCTGCTCACGACCGTAGCCGCGCAACCCTACGGCCACCTGACCGGCTGGCATGGCCTGCCGACGCACCACGACCGGCTGCCCGGCCAGCACCGTTTCAACCGCCCATTTGGGCGCATCGTCCGACAAGGCAGACAGTGGCATGCCCCACAGCAAATCATGGGGCAGTACTGCGCAAGCGCTGTCGATCACCATTGCGCCCGCAGCAACTGGCGCACGGTAGCCGATGCCGCACGATTGCTCGCGCCCAGACGGCTGCTCAGGTCGACCCCGCTGGCCTGCACGTCGTTGATCGCACTGCTCAGAACATTGCGGACCTGAGTCAGGTCGTCCGCAGTGGGCTGCTCGATCTGGCTGACCGAGAGGGTTTCCCACAGCAGACCAAGGCTGGCATAGCTGTCAATGTCGTAGGCCATTGGCGGAATGCTGGCGGCGAGCTTTTCCAGGTCTTCGACACTGCGCAGTGTTACCCGAGCGGCGGAAGCCTTGCCCATCGCATGCACCATCACGCCGGGATCACGCAGTGCAATCAGCCGATTGGCCTGATACCCATGGGCCAGAAACGCGCCGGACATAGCCTTGCCAACCAGCAGACCAATCACCGCATGCCCGGCAAGACGCGCCCGTGCATAGCTGTCCACCGCCCCAGCCAGCGCCTGATGAATGCCCAGCGCTTCTTCGCGGCGGCCATAGGCCTGGCTCGGCACATCGACAATCGCAATCAATGCACGCTTTTCGGCGCGGTCGCGGTCCTGCTCGATGGCATCATCCACAGCTTTGGCCAGGCCCCAGCCTTCCAGCAGACCGACCTCGCCCTGACGCGCCCGAGGGAAACGATTGCCGGTATCGGCAACCACCGCCACAAAGCGCACCGGCTGCTCGCCCAGCAAGCCATCGGCGACCTTGAGCGAGGCAGGCAGACCGTCAACTTGCGTAGCACCTGCGCTCAATGCGTTGAACCAGTGCAAACCCCGTTGTGAATAGCTCATGACCGGGCTCCTTGATAAAGGGTACGTACACTCTGCGGATCGATTTGCGCTCCGGTGTCGAGGCTGGCGAGGCGCTGCAAAAACAGTTCGTACTGGCTGCTGCGATGCGCTGCCGGTACGCCCTGCTTGAGCCAGCCGCTGACCTGCTGCCGGACATCGGCCACATCGTCTGCGGCAAAACCGTCCACCAGATCACTGGCAAACCGCTGTTCGCCACCGGTCAGGCTCCAGATAAACGGGCGGTCACGGGAGTCGTATTCTTCGATGCCGGCTTCCTGCTCGATCACCTGCGGGCCGTTCAGGCCCAAGCGGGCTTCCTGGGTCACCAGTAGATAACTGCACAAGCCCGCAGCGATGGACATCCCGCCAAAACAGCCGACGCTGCCTGCAACCACGCCGATCACTGGCTGGTACTGACGCAAGTCGACCATCGCGGCATGAATCTCGGCAATCGCCGCCAGGCCCAGATTGGCTTCCTGCAAACGCACACCGCCGGTTTCCAACAGCACGATGGCAGCGGTGGGAATACCGTTGCGGTTGTCTTCGGCAGCCAGCTCCAGCGCGCCTGCCATTTTTGCGCCGCCGACTTCGCCCATGCTGCCGCCCTGAAACGAGCCTTCAATGGCCGCAATGACTACCGGCCGCCCATCAACAGTGCCCTTGGCAACCACCACGCCATCGTCGGCTTGAGGGACAACGCCTTGTCTGGCAAGCCAGGGCGACATGACGCGATCAAACGGGCCAAGCAATTCGCGGAAACTGTCGGCATCCAGCAGAGCGCGGGCGCGCTGCCGTGCACCGAGCTCGATGAAACTGTGCTGGCTCAGCAAACGTGCGTTATCAGTCATGACCGATCTCCTCGAAGCCCTGCTCCAGACGCAAGCGCACCACGCCGGGCGTGGCCCCGAAGTCGTGGATGTCGATGCTCAGCGCAGGCGGGGTCTGGCCGTCGAACATGCGCTCGAAAAGATGTTTCCAACGCAGCGAAGCACCGTTGACCGAGGTCACCACCTGAATTGATAGCTTGCCTGGCGAACCGGGCTCCAGCAGCACTTCCAGATCGCCCGAGCCAACCACACCTACCAGCGCGCGGCCTTTGGGCGGCTGTCCGGCAGGGAATTCAAAAGACAGGGTTTCCATTTCAGACACTCCTCGAAACACGGCCGAGCGCAGGCTCCAGGCCGTCGATAAACAGGCAGGCAGCCAGCAGATCAGCCGCGCCGCCAGGCGAAGCATTCAGCGCCAGCAGTTGCTGATCCAGTTGGTTCAGTGCGCGGCGCCCGGCAAGGCTGGCACTGCCGCCAACGTCCAGCACGTGCTGAGCGCCGCGCTGCATGGTGTGCAAGCCTTCGATACCGGCACGATGCAGCACGCAGGTGTCGGACAGGGTGGTCATGATCGCCAGCAGCGCATCCAGCCGGGCGTTCTGCTCGCCACTGCCCGCCGCGCGACTGCGTTGCAGTTGCGGCAAGGCGAAATCCCTGACTGCCGGGAAGCCTTGCTGCGCCTGTTCCCGGGCGCCCATTACACCGTAACGGCGAACCACTTCATTACCGTGACTGCCTTGCACGAGCACCTGGCGGTCCTTGATCTGCGCCAGGCTGGCAGCCCGCGCGAAGACGGCTTCGGGTGCGCAGTTGCGGGCATCCAGCGCGGCAGCTGTCACCAGCAGGCCCAGCGCCCAGATCGCACCTCGATGAGTATTCACGCCCAGGGTGGTGCGCAGCATCGTCGCTTCACCTTCGCGACCGAGACGGCCGAGCGCCTCACGTAATGGCTGGCCCACTGTGTTGAATTGCCCGGCGGCGTCAGCCATCAACTTGAAGGTCGGCCACAGTGACAGCGCCGAGGAATGCATCAGGCCCAGGTGCAGGTCGGTGTGTGCGCCGCTACCACGCCGGTCCACCAGTGCAGGTTTGGGCGACAGGTCGGCTTCGGCGATCAGGGCATCGACGGCCAGATCGGCCAGTCGCTCGGCAAGCGAAGCAGCTTGCGGTGTCAATTGAAGTGCGCTCATCACCAACTCCTGAATTTGGCAGGCGGGCTGTACAGACCACCGGACCACTGAACCAGATCGGCAATGCTCTTGGCCGCAAGCAGTTCACGGCTGGCATCGGTGCGCCGGATGCCGAGGTCTTCCGGCAGCGCGATCAGCCCTTCACGACGCATACGTGCAGTGTCTTTCGGGTTATGGCGCAAGCCGATCACGGTCACGCCCGCCACGGCGGCGATCATCGCCTGACGCTCTTCCAGGCTGCGCGCCTTGTAGAGGTAGGCGATGCCTTCTTCGGTCAACAAATGGGTGACGTCGTCGCCGTAGATCATGATCGGTGCCAGCGGCATGCCGCTTTTCTTCGCCACTTCTACAGCGTCCAGCGTTTCAACGAAGGTCGGCTTGCCGCCCTCCTGAAACGTCTCGACCATCTGCACCACGAGCTTTTTGCCGCGCTCCAGATAGGCATCCGGGCCGCTCTCGTTCTGTTGGCGCATGTCCAGCCATGCCGGGGTGGCATGACGTCTGCCGCGCGGATCATGGCCCATGTTCGGTGCGCCGCCAAAACCTGCCAGCCTGCCACGGGTGACGGTCGAGGAATGCCCGTCTCCATCCACCTGCAGGGTCGCGCCGATAAACAGGTCAACGGCATATTGGCCAGCCAGCTGACAGAGTTGGCGATTGGAACGCAGCGAGCCGTCGCGTCCGGTAAAGAACACATCCGGGCGCGCAGCGATGTAGTTTTCCATGCCCAGTTCGGTGCCGAAGCAATGCACGCTCTCGACCCAGCCGCTTTCGATGGCCGGGATCAGCGTAGGATGCGGGTTAAGTGTCCAGTTACGGCAGATCTTGCCCTTGAGGCCCAGCGACTCGCCGTAAGTCGGCAGAATCAGTTCAATGGCTGCGGTATTGAAACCAATGCCGTGGTTCAGCGACTGAACGTTGTGTTTTTCGTAGATGCCGCGAATCGCCATCATCGCCATCAATACGTGCACTGGCTTGATGTGCCGCGGGTCGCGGGTGAACAGCGGCTCGATGTAGAACGGCTTGTCGGCCACCACCACAAAATCGACCCACGAGGCCGGAATGTCCACCCGAGGCAGTTCGCTGACGTCATCCACCAATTGATTGACCTGAACGATGACGATGCCATCGCTGAATGCGGCCGGCTCGATCAGCGCCGGGGTGTCCTCGGTGCTCGGGCCGGTGTAGATGTTGCCTGCCCGGTCGGCCATGAAGCCTGCGGCCAGCACCACGTTGGGGATCAGGTCCACCACCAGCCGCGAATACAGTTCGATGTAGGTGTGGATCGCACCGATTTCCAGCAGGCCGTCTTCCAGCAACTGGCTGATGCGCAGGCTCTGCGTGCCAGCAAACGAGAAGTCCAGTTTGCGTGCGATGCCTTGCTCGAAAAGGTCCAGATGCTCGGCGCGGCCAACGCTTGGCATGATCATGTGCAGGTCATGGACCTTGCCCGGATCGACTTTGGCCAGCGCGCGAGACAGGAAGTCCGCCTGTTTCTGGTTATTACCCTCAAGCACCACCCGATCACCGGAAACCAGCAAGGCCTCCAGCGCCGCGACAATCTTGTCGGTCGGCAGCACTACGCCATCGGCCAACGCCCGCACCTGCTCCAGACGCCGCTGCTTCTCGGTGCGACGACGTGTCCAGCGTGCGTCGGGGGAAGTTGTTGTTGTCATGATCGCTCCACGATTTTGCTGTCGTGGGCCACCTTAGGAGCGATAGGGACAAGCATCAATCAAGCAGCGAGGTGAATCGTTACGGCTGGAGTAACGATAGTAGAAGTGATCATTTTTTGATCACCTTTATTGATGCGCGTAACATCCGCGAAACGCTCTGCTGATCTTTGCGTAGGACCGGTCTTTAACAGGGATTCTGCGCACCTGAGTAGCGGTTTTACGCCTAGCCTTCAGGCTTCCAGAACTCAGAGGAAGCACTGCCATGTCGTTCATAGTCAGGGAAGGCGATCCAACCACCACCGGCGGGTTTGTGCTGAGCGGCTCGTCAAGCGAAGTCATCGACCAGCGCCGCGTTGCCCGCATGGGCGACCCCGTGTGGTGCCCGGCGTGCACCCGCATCGGTTTCATTGCTCAGGGCAACCCGACGTATGTCGACGATCTGGTGGCGGTTGCCACGCAGGGACATGCAGTGGAGTGCGGCTGCAAACCCGGCAGCAACCGCCTGAGCGCCTCGCAGGAACACGTTCAGGCCGACATGGACGCTGCTGTCACCATCTCCACCGAACTGGCCTCGGCCGCGCGGCTGCATGCAGAGCACCTGGCCTGCTCATTGAGAGACGGCAGCTATACGCCCGAGGTGCTCCGGCCGCGATGATTTCTGTGTCTGAGCGTTATGCATAAGTCTTGAGATGCTCACAGATTGGCTTCTGCCCGCAGGGCGTGGGAGCGAACTTGTTCGCGAATACGGTAGTTCAGACGATACATTTTCTGTGACTATACCGGCCCTTTCGTGAACAAGTTCACTCCCACGGCCTTCGGCCAGAATCAAAAGCGGACTTGTGTGCGAAGCTGGGTGCTAAGCGTGGTGCATACCCATCACGGATGGGCATTGGTCTCCAGCAAGTGATGCAGGTCAACGAACTGCTGCGTCAGCTTGTGACGGGGGTCCAGGTGGATCAGCGGCAGGCTGGCCTGATGCGACTCGCGCATTTTCACCGATGCGCCCAGGTAGACCGGCAACACCGGCAGCCCCTCGGCTATCAGCTCGTCGAGCATCTGCTGCGGCAGGCTGGCTCGGGGCTGGAACTGGTTGACGATGATGCCTTCAACCTGAAGATCTTCGTTGTGATCCTCTTTCAGCTCCTCGATCTCGCGCATCAGTCCGTACAGCGCCTGTCGGGAAAAGCTGTCGCAGTCGAACGGAATCAATACACGATCAGACGCAATAAGCGCCGAAACCGCATAAAAGTTCAGTGCTGGCGGCGTATCCAGATAAATCCGCTCGTAATCCTCACTCAGTTCGTCGAGCAGTTTGCGCAGCTTGTTGATCTTGTGCTTTGCCTCAAGTTTGGGCTGCAAGTCGGCAAGCTCGGCAGTGGCCGTGACCACATGCAGGTTATCGAAAGGTGTTTCATAGATATCAACGTGGTTTTTCTTAGCGAACGGTGCTGCTGACAATGTGTTCTTGAAGAACTCGGCAATACCCATCGGAATATCCTGACCGGTAAGGCCGGTGAGGTACTGAGTCGAGTTGGCCTGGGCATCGAGATCGATCAACAACGTCCGATAGCCTTCGTGAGCGCTGACTGCAGCCAGATTGCAGGCGATGCTCGATTTGCCTACACCGCCCTTCTGATTGAATACCACGCGACGCATGCTTTGGGTTCCTTGAAAGATGAAGAAACAGCAGGTGTGGCCGATAACGACCTTAAGAGGTGTAGAGTCTAGGCAGTACATATGACAACAGCGAGCTTATCGCAAAACGGCACGTACCTGCCTGTCATCCTAAAGCCAGACTTGAACTTTAAAATACACGTCTGTAAACGATTTTTATGTAACAAATTTGCTAGTAATGACCCCCATCGGGATAATGCGCGCACTCGGTCAAATTACCGCACCCAGGCTGATATCTACCTGATATCGATGTAGCGAGAAACAAGCCCGCAGGGGCGGGAAGAGAAGTCTTGATCACCTTCAACATTGCACGATGGCACGCCTGGGCTCCGGGCCTGGCGAGCGCGGACGACTGGCTGCAATGGAGCCGCAATCCGACGCTACTGGAAACCAGTGATGCCGCGCCAGACGTGTCTTTCCTGCCTGCCATGCAACGTCGCCGCCTGGGCCGCATGGCCAGAATGGCATTTGCCGTCGGCTGGCCATTGACTGAAGGTTTGGGGCGCGTACCGCTGGTGTTTGTCTCGCGCCACGGAGAAACCCCGAGAACGTTTGAAATTCTGCGCGATCTGGCTGCGAACGAGCCGGTTTCACCGACCCAGTTCAGCCTTTCAGTGCATAACGCAGTGATTGGCCTGTGGTCGATCATGCGCGGTGAAACAAGTGAGATGACAGCCCTGGCCGCCGCAGGCGACGGGCTGGAGTATGGAGCGTTCGAGGCCGCAGCGTTGCTGGCCGAGGGTGCAGAAGCAGTATTGCTTGTGGTGACTGAAGAGCAGCCACCACACGCTTATGCACAATGGATTGATGACGTGCCCTTTCCCTACGCGGTCGGCTTGCTGCTGACGCCCGGCAACGAGTGGGAATTGTCTTTGCACAGCGACACACAAGGGAACCCGCAGACTCGATGGCCCCACGCATTGAATCTGCTGCAAGCCTTGCACACTGATCAATCCGTCTGCCTGCACCCCTGGAATAACCGGTTATGGAACTGGCAACGCAAGAACTGAAAAAACGTCAGGATGCTTATTACTGGCGTTTGCTGGCAACCGCCTTCAGCTTTGCCCTCTTCGGGCTCAGCGGCCTGTGCCTGCGCTTGTTCGTTTTTCCGGTACTGAGTTGCCTGCCCGGCAGTGTAGCCAGTCATCAGCGCCGCGCCAGGCGGACCATCAGCCGCCTGTTCTGGCTGTTCATCCGCATCATGGCGCGCATGGGCGTGTTGACCTACGAGGTACAGGGTGCCGAAAAGCTTGGCCGCCCCGGGCAGATGATCATTGCCAACCACCCGTCATTGATCGACGTGGTGTTCCTGATCGGGCTGGTGCGTGACGCCAATTGCGTGGTCAAGCGCAGCCTGTGGGAAAACCCGTTCACCCGTGGCCCGGTGCGCTCCACAGGTTACATCAGCAACGACGGCAGCATGGACATGCTCGATGCCGCCGTGGAGCGCCTGCAAAGCGGCCAGACACTGATTACTTTCCCCGAAGGCACCCGCACCCAGCCGGGTCAGCCGCCGGTCTTTCACCGGGGCGCGGCCGCCATTGCACTGCGTGGCGCGAGCATGATCACTCCGGTGACCATCAAGGTCCAGCCGACCACTCTGACCAAGGCCGAGCCCTGGTATCGCATCGCACAACGCCGCGTGCACTTCAGTTTGCGCGTCGGTGCCGATATAGACCCCACCGCCTTCAGTTCGCTGGGTCCGCCGCCCGTGGCGTCCCGCAAGCTCAACGATTACCTGCATGACTATTTCACCAAGGAGCTCGCCTCAGATGAGCGATCTGCACCAGGACATTAAATTGTTGATCATCGATGCCCTGGGCCTCGAAGACATCACCCCGGAAGATATCGGCAACGATATGACGCTGTTCGGCGAAGGACTGGGACTGGACTCGGTGGATGCGCTCGAACTGGGCCTGGCCATCCAGAAGCGCTATGGCATCAAGATCGATGCCGATGCAAAGGACACCCGTAACCATTTCGCCAGCGTCGACAGCCTTGCGGCCTTCGTCAGCGCCAGACAACCGGCCTGAGAATTGAACATGCAAACCCGTGAAGACATCTTCGAAATCCTGCGCGCCGCAATGGTGGAACTGTTCGAACTGGAGCCTGAGAGGGTCACACTTGAAGCCAACCTGTATCAGGACCTGGAAATCGACAGCATCGATGCCGTGGACCTGATCGACCACATCAAACGCAAGACCGGCAAGAAGATTGCCGCTGAAGAGTTCAAGTCAGTCAGAACCGTGAACGACGTGGTAGAGGCCGTCTACAAACTGGTCAACACGGCCGAATGAAGCGGCTGATTGGCCTGATTCTGGTGCTGGCCGGTGTGCTGTATCCGTTTGCCGTCTACTGGGGAACCGAACACTTCGCCCCGTGGCAGTTCGCGCTGCTGCTGGGCAGCCTGTGGCTGGCGCGCGCACTGACCGGCGAGCGCAAGCCCGGCAGCCTGGCGATGGCGCTCGTCGCCCTGGTTTTTTGCGTGGCGCTGGGCGTAATCGACAGCCACCTGATGCTGCGCTGGTATCCGGTACTGGTCAGCGCGTTCATGCTCGGCCTGTTCGGTTCAAGCCTGATATACGGCCCGCCTATCGTAGAAAGAATGGCGCGCATAAACCGCCCTGAACTGCCCGAGTCCGGCATCCGCTACACCCGTAAAGTCACACAGATCTGGTGCCTGTTCTTCCTCGCCAATGGCCTCACGGCAGCCATACTGACGCTCTGGGCACCGTTGTCCTGGTGGACGCTGTACACCGGCCTGGTTTCCTACGGATTGATGGGCCTGTTGTTCGCTGTTGAATGGATCGTCCGCCCACCCTCTGCGGGCGGCAAATGAAATGGATCGCATGAACTGGTTGAACCTTGAACACCTGCTGCTCGACGCCCTGCCCGACCGGCCGCTGACACTGGCCCCGACCCTGGACCACGCGCAATTTCGTGATCAGGCATTGAGTGTGGCCGCAGGACTGCAAGCCCGTGGTGTCAAAAACCTCGCGGTACACCTTGAAGATGCCGCTGACCTGGCCGTCGCCTTGTTCGGCGCCTGGCGCGCCGGTGTGCATGTGTTGCTGCCCGCTGACTTGCAAGGCCAGACCCGCGAGCGCTGGGCCAATCGGGTCGACCTGTGGCTGACCGACCTAGCGCACGACACGCATTTAAGCGATCTGCACGCCGCGCAGCTGGCTCCGGCAGCGCTCGACCTTGACCAGTGCCGATTGAGCCTGTGCACCTCGGGTTCCAGCGGCGAGCCCAAACTGATTGAAAAACGCCTGCGCCAGCTGGCCAACGAAGTCTGCGGGCTGGAACAGCTGTGGGGCGCGCAGCTTGGTTCGGCATGCATGATCGGCAGCGTTGCGACGCAACATATTTATGGGCTGCTGTTCCGTTTGCTATGGCCGATGTGCGCCGCACGCCCGTTCGTGCGCCGCCAGTTGCCGTTTGCCGAAGACCTGCAACGCGCCAGCCGCGAATACCCGTCCTTTGCCTGGGTCGCCAGCCCGGCACTGCTCAAGCGCATGGGCGACAACCTCGACTGGAGCAGCCTCAGTGCCGTGCGCCGGGTGTTTTCATCCGGCGGCGCATTGCCAGCCGAAGCGGCGCAAAGTCTGCAACAACGTCTTGGCCAGTGGCCGACGGAAATTCTCGGCAGTTCGGAAACCGGAGGCATCGCCTGGCGGCAGGGCGAACAACACTGGCAAGCCTTCGACGGCGTAGAACTGAGTCAGAACAACGAAGGGGCGCTGTGCATCAGCTCGCCCTATCTGCCGCCCGGTCACGTAGAGCAGACCGCCGATGCCGTGCAGATTGGCAATGATGGGCGACTCGAACTGCTGGGCAGGCTGGACCGCATCGTCAAGCTTGAAGAAAAGCGCGTGTCGTTGCCGCTGATCGAGCAGGCCCTTACGACTCACGAATGGGTAAATGAAGCGCGCCTTGGCGTGGTTCAGGAAAACCGTGCGTCGCTTGGCGCGCTGCTGGTGCTGAGCGATGCGGGCTTGCTGGCCCTGCGCAATCAGGGCCGTCGAGCCCTTACCGAAGCCTTGCGCCAGTATCTGCGACCGCACTGCGAAACCATCGCCCTGCCGCGGCGCTGGCGTCTGCTGCGGCAGATGCCCCTCAATGCCCAGGGCAAACTGGCGCAGATGGACGTGCAGAACCTGCTCATGGCCTCACGCCCCAGGCAACCGCAAGTGCTTGACCAACAGACGGTCGACGGCGAATTGCACCTGCAACTGATGGTCCCGCCAGATCTGGCATTTTTCAGCGGCCACTTTCCCAAGGCACCGGTCTTGCCCGGCGTGGTTCAGGTCGAATGGGCGATCAGTCTGGGGCAGCGCCTGTTGAATCTGCCAACCGACTTTGCTGGCATGGAAGTGCTCAAGTTTCAGCAACTGGTGCGCCCCGGCGACCGCCTGAAACTGACCCTGCGCTTCGATGCCGCTCGCTCAAAGCTGCATTTCGCCTTTCACAACAGCGAAAACGCACCCTGCTCCAGCGGCCGGATTGTGCTGGAGGGAGATCATGCATAAGCCTTGCGTGATCATTCCGGTGTTCGACCACGAACTGGCCGTGCCCAACGTGGTCAAGGCCGTCCGCAATGCAGGCTTGCCCTGCATACTGGTGGACGATGCCAGCAGCCCGGCTTGCGCCGCGGTGTTACAGCAACTGGCGCAGGGTGAGGATATTTACCTGTTGCGCCTGCCGGTCAATCAAGGCAAGGGCGGCGCGGTCATGGCCGGGTTTCGCGAGGCGGCACGCCTGGGTTTCAGCCATGCGCTGCAGGTCGATGCCGATGGTCAGCATGACCTGAGCGATATTCCGGTGTTTCTGGAGCAGTCACGCCAGTATCCGCAAGCGTTGATCTGTGGCTATCCGCAGTACGACGAAAGCGTGCCCAAAGGCCGCCTGTACGCCCGTTATCTCACCCACGTCTGGGTATGGATCAACACCCTGTCACTGCATATTCGCGATTCCATGTGCGGCTTTCGGCTCTACCCGCTGGCCCCGGTTCTGGCGCTGATCGACAGCGTGCAGATCGGCAGACGCATGGACTTCGACTCGGAAATTCTCGTGCGCCTGTCATGGCGCGGCCAGGCGATGCGCTGGCTGCCGACCCGCGTTCACTATCCGCAGGACGGCCTGTCGCATTTCCGCCTGTTTCACGACAACGCCCTGATCTCGAAAATGCACGCCAAGCTGTTCTTCGGCATGCTGATGCGTCTGCCGGTGATCCTCTGGCGGCGGTGGCGCTCATGACCATTGAAAAATCGCCCAAGGAACATTGGGCCAGTCACGAAGAGCGTGGCAGCTTCCTGCTCATGAAGCTTACCGCCTGGGGCATGCGCGTGCTCGGTCGTCGCCTGCTCAGCCCGGTGCTGTATGGCATCGTTCTATATTTCTTCGCCTTCGGCCGCCGTGCCCGACACAGCATCTGGGAATACCAGCAGCGCCTGGCGGACTGGAGCGCCAGACCCGAACTGCGCCCCAGCCAGCGGAGCGTGTTTGGCCAGTTCATGGCCTTCGCCGAGGCACTGCTCGACAAGCTTGACGTATGGAACGGCAAGCTGGGCATCGAACAGATCGAGATCATCGACCCTGCCCTGCTGCGTCACAACCTGCGCGGCGAGCGCGGACAAATGCTGGTCGGGGCACATCTGGGCAACCTTGAGGTGTGCCGCGCACTGGCCGAACTCGGCGAAAAAGTCACCATGAACGTGCTGGTGCACACCAAGCACGCCGAACGCTTCAATCGCCTGCTCGGTGAAGCCGGAGCGACTAACCTGCGGCTGATTCAGGTCAGCGAACTGGACCCGGCGATCATGCTGCAACTCAGCCAGCGTCTGGACGAAGGCGAGTGGCTGGCCATCGCCGGTGACCGCGTTGCCCTGCACGGCGGGCGCAATGTGCGGGCCGACTTTCTGGGCAAGCCCGCGACGTTTCCGCAAGGCCCGTGGCTGCTGGCCGGTCTGCTCAAGTGCCCGGTCAATCTGTTTTTCTGCCTTAAAGGCCAGAACGGCTATCGGGTGATTCTCGAACCGTTCTCCGACGCCATCGAATGGCGACGCAGCGACCGGGCACAGGTCATCGCCCACTGGGCCACGCGTTATGCCGAGCGTCTTGGGCACTACTGCCTGGAAGCCCCGCAGCAGTGGTTCAATTTCTACCCATTCTGGAAGTCCGATGATGATTCAAGCTCCTGACCCGATCATTTTCGGCGAGCGCGCTCTGTGTATCGAAGACGTGCTGGCCCTGGCCAATCGTCAAGCGCCGAGTGCGTTGCAAGGCGACGCTGAATTTCGCGCACGCATTGCCAGGGGCGCGCAGTTTCTCGATTCGTTACTGAACAAGGAAGGCGTGATCTACGGCGTCACCACCGGCTACGGCGACTCCTGCGTGGTGGCCGTGCCATTGGAGCATGTCGAGGCGCTGCCGCAGCATTTGTACACGTTTCACGGCTGCGGGCTGGGCAAGCTGCTGGACGCCCAAGCCACCCGCGCAGTGCTGGCGGCACGTTTGCAGTCACTGTGTCAGGGCGTTTCCGGGGTGCGCGTCGAACTGCTTGAGCGTTTGCAGGCGTTTATCGATCAGGACGTGCTGCCGCTGATCCCGGAAGAGGGCTCGGTGGGTGCCAGCGGTGATCTGACCCCACTGTCTTACGTGGCCGCGACCCTGTCCGGCGAGCGCGACGTGATGTTCCGTGGCGAGCGCCGTCCGGCCAGCGACGTGCACCGCGAACTGGGCTGGACGCCGCTGGTGCTGCGCCCCAAGGAAGCGCTGGCGCTGATGAACGGCACCGCCGTCATGACCGGCATCGCGTGCCTGGCGTTCGCCCGCGCCGATTACCTGTTGCAACTGGCGACCCGTATCACCGCCATGAACGTGGTGGCGCTGCAAGGCAACCCGGAGCACTTCGACGAGCGCCTGTTCGCCGCCAAGCCGCATCCGGGCCAGATGCAGGTAGCCGCGTGGTTGCGTCAGGACCTGGCCATCGACGCGCCAACCGCCCCACTGCATCGTTTGCAGGACCGCTATTCGCTGCGCTGCGCACCGCATGTGCTGGGCGTGCTGGCCGACAGCCTGAACTGGCTGCGCTCGTTCATCGAGATCGAGCTGAACAGCGCCAACGACAACCCGATCATCGATGCCGAAGCAGAGCGCGTGTTGCACGGCGGGCATTTCTACGGCGGGCACATTGCTTTTGCCATGGACAGCCTGAAAACGCTGGTGGCCAATGTCGCAGACCTGCTCGACCGGCAATTGGCGCTGCTGGTCGACGAACGTTACAACCACGGCTTGCCGAGCAATCTGTCAGGGGCCAGCGCCGAGCGGGCCATGCTCAATCACGGTTTCAAGGCGGTGCAGATAGGCACCAGCGCATGGACCGCCGAAGCACTGAAAAACACCATGCCGGCCAGCGTATTCTCGCGCTCTACCGAATGCCACAATCAGGACAAGGTGAGCATGGGCACCATCGCTGCGCGTGACGCCATTCGGGTGCTGGAGCTGACCGAGCAGGTTGCCGCCGCCACGCTGATCGCCGCCAACCAGGGTATATGGCTGCGCAGCAAGGCTGCCGATGCGCGCCCGCTGCCACCGGCACTGGCGGCCATGCACCAACAGCTGGGCGAGGACTTTGCCCCTGTCATCGAAGACCGGGCGCTGGAGAATGAACTGCGCCTGTGCCTGAAACATATTGCCAACCGCCGCTGGAGCTTGCATGCGCAGTAAGGGTTTTCTGCACGTCGACACCGAAATCGTGGTGCCGTTTTTCGACGTCGACATGATGAACATCGTCTGGCACGGGCATTACGTCAAATACCTGGAAGTCGCACGCTGCGCATTGCTCGACCACATTGGTCATAACTACATGCAGATGCTCGAATCCGGTTATGGTTGGCCGGTGATCGACCTGCAACTGCGCTACGTGCGCAGCGCGGTATTCGGCCAGACACTGAACGTACGCGCCAGTCTGGTGGAGTGGGAGAACCGTCTGAAGATCAACTACCTGATCACCGACGCACACACCGGCGAACGCTTGACCCGCGCCAGCACCGTGCAGGTTGCGGTCGACAGCCAGAGCCGGGAAATGCAACTGGCATCGCCCCAGGTCTTTATCGATGCAGTGAAGAGAGCTTTGCCATGAACCGTCCGTTTCGCGCCTTGCTGCTACTGGGGTTGCTGTGCCTGTCTTCACTGGCGCAGGCTTTCGATCTACAACAACTGAGTGATCAGCTCGCTAAACCTGCGGTGGTGCAAGGGCGCTTCATTCAGGAAAAACACCTGCGCGCCCTGCCGCAACCACTGCTCAGCAAAGGCCGCTTCGTGCTCGCCAGGGATTTCGGGCTGCTCTGGCTGCTGGAAACGCCGCTGAAACAGGATTACCGCATCAATGCCAGCGGCATTTCCCGCCGCGAAAGCGTGGGCGACGTCAGCACCTGGAAGCCCGTACCAAACAAAAATGCCGGGGCCGAGCAGAACCGCTTGTTCCTTGCTGTACTGCTGGGCGACAGCAGCGGCCTGCAACGGGATTTCGACTTGCAGCTCAAGGGCGACGCGAACGCCTGGCAACTCACGCTCACGCCGCGCTCGATGCTGCTGCAACAAGTGTTCAAACAGATCAACATCGATGGCGGAGAACTGGTCCAGCGTATCGAGTTGCTGGAAACCCAGGGCGACAGTACCGTCCTGAAAATGATCGACAGCAGCAGTGCTTCCTCCCTGACCGATGCGCAGCGCAATGACTTCAACGACTGAGCGGCTATTGCCGCGACTGTTCCTGCTGATTCTGGCAAGCGTGCTGGCGCTGGCCGGCTGGCAGTGGCACGACCGCTCGCCGCTGTCGGCCAACCTCATGGAACTGGTGCCAGGCACTGACAACGACGAACTGGTGGTGAGCGCCGAAAAGCGCATGCAGGAACCGCTCAATCGCGAAATGCTTGTGCTCGTGGGTCACACCGACCGCCAGCAGGCTGTGGAGCTGGCTCGCACGCTGGCGGAGCAATGGCAAGCGAGCGGCCTGTTCGAGAAGGTTCAGTGGTCGCTGCAAGCCGATCTGCCCGGGTTGCGCACCCAGTTGCTGCAAGGGCGAATCGCGATGTTGCCGGCAGCGGATCGCGCTCTGTTGATCGATGAGCCGAAGACTTTCATCGAGCAGCGCGTACAAACTCTCTTCGACCCGTTTGCCGGGTTCAGCCTGGTGCCGGGTCAGGATGACTGGCTGGGGCTGACCGGACGTATCCAGAACGGCTTGCCGAAACAGGGCTCGGTCGAGGCGGATCTGGCCAGCGGCGCGCTGATCGCCAGCGCCGAGGGCAAAAGCTGGGTACTGCTGCGTTCGCGAACCCGAACCGATGCTTTCGATCTGCACCTGCCCGGTCAGGTCGCCGACCTGCTGGCGAAAGCGCGGGGGCAGGCGCAGCAGGCCGGTGGGCAATTGCTCGCCGCCAGCGGCCTGCTGTACGCCGCCGACGGGCAGAAGCAGGCCAGCCGGGAAATCACCTGGGTCGGCGGGGGCGCCACGCTCGGTATTCTGTTGCTGCTGTTGCTGGCATTCCGACGCTGGAGCGTGCTGCTGGCGTTTGTACCGGTGGTAGTCGGCATGCTCTTCGGTGCAGTGGCTTGCGTGGCGCTGTTTGGCAGCATGCACGTCATGACGCTGGTGCTGGGTTCCAGCCTGATTGGTGTGGCGGTGGATTACCCACTGCATTACCTGTCCAAGAGCTGGAGCCTGAAACCCTGGCGCAGTTGGCCCGCCTTGCGCCTGACCCTGCCGGGCCTGACGCTGAGCCTGATCACCAGTTGTATCGGCTATCTCGCCCTGGCCTGGACGCCGTTCCCGGCGCTGACACAAATTGCCGTGTTCTCCGCCGCTGGCCTGATCGGCGCTTACCTGACTGCGGTGTGTCTGCTGCCTGCGCTGCTTGCAAAGGTCGAGATCAGCCCCGCGCAATGGCCGCTGAAACTGGCGCAACTGATGCTTGATTGCCGCGCTGCGCTGTTGCAGCGCATCAGCACGCCGATTCTGCTGGCGCTACTGTTGGCCTTCTACGGCGGCGGGCTCTGGCACCTGACCACCAAGAACGATATTCGCCAATGGGTCTCGGCACCTCAGGCATTGACCGACGAAGCCCAGGCTATCGCGCGGATCACCGGTTATCAGCCCACCAGCCAGTTCTTCCTGGTGCGCGGCAAGGATCAACAGCAGTTGCTGGATCGGCAGTCGGCGCTGACTCAGCGGCTCGATCAACTGATCAGCATGGACAAGCTGCAGGGTTACATGGCCCTCAACCAGTTGCTGGATTCGCCTGCCGAGCAGCAACTGACCCGTGATGCGCTGGGCAAATTGCCGCAACACTGGCCACCACTGGTGCAGCTTGGCGTCCCGGCCAACGCGCTGAAGACCGAACTCTCTCAATTGCAGGCACTGCCAACGCAAGACATTGATCAGGCGCTTCAAGGCCCGCTCAGCGAACCGTGGCGCACGCTCTGGCTAGGCGCCAGCGAAGATGCCGAAGGCGACGCTCAGGTAGCCAGCATCGTCAGCCTGCGTGGCATGAACAGCATTGCGTTGCTGCGCGTGCAGGCCATCGGACTGGAGGGCGTGCAACTGGTCGACCGCCTGGGTGAGCTCAACGAGGTGTTTGCCCACACGCAGATCAGCGCGGCAGAATTGAAGCTGGCTTCATGTGTGCTGATCGTCCTGCTGCTGATTGTCCCATTTGGTTTCAACGGCGCGCTGCGCATCGTCGCCCTGCCCCTGCTGGCGGCCCTGTGCAGCCTCGCCAGCCTGGGCTGGCTCGGTCAGCCGCTGACTCTGTTCAGCCTGTTCGGCCTGTTGCTGGTAACGGCGATCAGCGTCGATTACGCCATCCTGATGCGCGAGCAGATAGGCGGCGCGGCGGTCAGCCTGCTGGGCACGCTGCTGGCAGCGGTCACCACTTGGCTGTCGTTCGGCCTGCTGGCCGTTTCCAGCACTCCGGCGATCAGCAACTTCGGCCTGTCGGTCAGCCTGGGGCTGGCCTTCAGCTTTCTTTTGGCACCGTGGGCCAGCCCGCGTAAAGCGCTTCATTCGCCAGCCAATGCTGAAGGGCCACACGCATGAGTCTTGCAGCGTTGTCGTCACTCCCTGCCACCGCCCAATCGGAAAGGAATACCTGTGCCCATCACTGATAGGGAAATTCGTCAGGTCGTCGTCATCGGTGCCGGCCCGGCCGGTTGCATTGCGGCAGCCCTGCTCAAACGCCAGGGCCATGACGTGCTGATTATCGAGCGTCAGCTGTTCCCGCGCTTCTCCATCGGCGAAAGTCTGCTGTGCCATTGCCTGGACTTCGTCGAAGAAGCCGGGATGCTCGACGCCGTGCAGGCGGCCGGTTTCCAGCTCAAGAACGGTGCTGCCTTTGCGCGCGGCGAGCAATACAGCGATTTCGACTTCAGCGATACGTTCAGCAACGGCAAGCCGACGACCTTTCAGGTGCAGCGCAGCGAGTTCGACAAACTGCTCGCCGATCAGGCTGCGCTGCAAGGCGTGGACATCCGCTATCAGGAAGAGATCGTCAGCGCCGACTTCGATGGCCCGCAGCCGGTTTTGCGTGTGAGGCGTGAGGACGGCAGCGAATACAGCGTACAGGCGACCTTCGTACTCGACGCCAGCGGCTATGGCCGCGTGTTGCCGCGCCTGCTGGACCTGGAAGCGCCGTCGGGCTTTCCGGTGCGCCAGGCGGTGTTTACCCATATCGAAGACCATATCGAAAGCCCGCCCTTTGACCGCCAGAAGATCCTGGTCAGCATCCATCCGCAGCACAGCGATGTGTGGTTCTGGTCGATCCCGTTCAGCGAAGGCCGCTGTTCGATAGGCGTCGTGGCCTCGGCCGAGCGCTTCAAAGACAAGCCCGATGACCTGGACGCCTGCCTGCGCGCCTTTATCGATGAAACACCGCAACTGGCCAGCGTGCTGAAAAATGCGGTCTGGGATACACCGGCAAGGACCATCGGCGGCTACTCGGCGAACGTCACAACCCTGCATGGAAAGGGCTTTGCGCTGCTGGGCAATGCAGCAGAATTCCTCGACCCGGTGTTTTCATCTGGCGTGACCATCGCCATGCGTTCGGCGAGCATGGCCGCTGGCGTGCTGAATCGACAATTGCAGGGTGAAAGCGTGGACTGGGAAACCGAGTTCGCCGTTCCGCTGAAGCGTGGCGTCGATACCTTCCGGGCCTATGTCGAAGGCTGGTACGACGGCTCGTTCCAGAGCGTCATTTTCTACCCGGGAAGCGCGCCGGATATCCGCCGCATGATCAGCGCCATTCTGGCCGGCTATGCCTGGGACGAGCGCAATCCGTTTGTCAGCGAGCCCAAACGCCGCTTGCGCACGCTCTCGGAAATCTGCGCGGACGGTGACTCATGAATCGACCGTTCCTGAGTGACAGCTATGTCGAGGAAACCCGCTTCGGCCTGTGGTTTCTGCGCAGCCACACCTGGCAGTACCGCGTATTGCGTGTGGCGATAGACGATTTGCGCAGCCTGTTCGATAGCGCGCTTCCGGCCGCACCGGTTTTGCTCGACGCCGGTTGCGGGCAGGGCAAGTCGTTTCAGCACCTGAGCAGGGTTTTTCAGCCTTCAAGGCTGATTGGTGTCGATGCCGACCTGCACAGCCTGGAGATGAGCCGTCAGGAGGCGCGCGCCAGAGGCATAGAGGTCGAGCTGATCGGCAGTGACTGCGCGGCGCTGCAAGTGCCGGACGCCAGCGTCGATCTGCTGTTCTGTCATCAGACCTTTCATCATCTGGTCGAGCAGGAGCAGGCGCTGGGCGAGTTTTATCGCGTACTCAAGCCAGGCGGCTACCTGCTGTTCGCCGAGTCCACCGAGGCGTACATCGACACCTGGGTGATTCGCTGGCTGTTCCGCCACCCCATGCACGTTCAGAAAAGCGCGGCTCAGTATCTGCAGATGATCCGCGACCAGGGTTTCAAGTTCGGCGCACAGCATGTTTCGTACCCTTACCTGTGGTGGAGCCGCGCCAGGGATTTCGGCCTGCTCGAAGCCTTGAAACTGCAAAAACCCAGGCCGTTCGGGCAACGGGAAGAAACGCTGGTCAATGTCGTGGCCCGCAAACCGCTACAAGGTGGCGCATTATGATCCGGGTATTATTTCTGGCCTTTCTGCTGCTGGGCGGCTGCGCTGCACAGGCACCGCTGCCGACTACCGCACCGACGATGCAATTGCCGATGCAGCTGCACATCGAACGCCGACAGGCTGATCAGCGGCAAGACTGGATGCTGGTCATCCAGCGCGAAAACGCCGGGTTGCGCTGGTCGATGATGGACCCGCTGGGTATCCCCCAGGCTCGCCAGTTGCTGATCAACGGACAATGGCAAGCCGACGGTCTGCTGCCCCCCAACCCCGAAGCACGCGAGCTGTTTGCGGCAATAATGTTCGCCATGACCTCGGATCTGGAAATGCATGGCCGCTACCCCACGGCGTACCGCCAGGGCATGCAGCGGCGTCTGGATGATCGCTGGCTGGTCGAATATCAGTCAGCCAACGCCTACACCATTCGTCTCAAGGACGGGTTGAGCTACAGGGTTACACCGCTGAACGACGAGAGCATGCCATGACTGCCTATCTCAATGCGCTGGGCCTGATCTGCTCGCTGGGCGACAGCCGTGAAGAGGTGTCGCGCAGACTGTTCGCAGGCGACAGCTCGGGCATGGTGTTCGAAAGCGGCTGGGTGCCGGAACGCGCATTGCCGGTCGGCGCGGTCAAATCCGCATTGCCGCCCATTCCGCCCGCCATGCAATCGCAGCGCAGCCGCAACAACCAGTTGCTGCTGGCCGCGGCCTTGCAGATCGAAGATGACATTCGTCAGGCTATCGCGCGCTACGGAGCCGGGCGGATTGGCGTGATCGTCGGCACCAGCACCTCGGGTATCGATGAAGCAAGCGAGAGCATGGCAAGCTGGCTGCGTGATAAGACCTTCCCCGACGATTACGATTATCGCCAACAGGAACTGGGCGCACCGGCGAACTTCCTGGCCAGCTGGCTGCAATTGAGCGGCCCGGCCTATGTGATTTCTACAGCCTGCACGTCCAGCGCGCGGGCGCTGCTCAGCGCACGACGGGCGCTGGACATAGGCCTGTGCGATGCGGTGCTGTGCGGCGGCGTCGACAGCCTGTGCAGGTTGACCCTCAATGGGTTCTCGGCGCTTGAAGCCATGTCGCCACAACTGTGCAATCCGTTTTCAAGTCACCGCAACGGGATAAACATCGGCGAGGCGGCAGCGCTGTTTCTGATGACCCGCGAAGCTGGCAACAGCCACTCGATTGCCCTGCTGGGCGCGGGTGCCAGTTGCGACGCCCACCACATCTCGGCCCCCGAACCTACCGGCCGGGGTGCGCAGGATGCCATGCTGCAAGCGTTGACCAACGCCCGGCTCGATGCCGCACAGATCGGTTACCTGAACCTGCATGGCACCGCTACGCCACATAACGATGCGATGGAAAGCCTGGCCGTGCAGGCGGTATTCCCGAACGGTGTGCCTTGCTCGTCGACAAAGCCGCTCAGCGGCCACACGCTGGGTGCCGCTGGAGCGCTGGAAGTGGCGTTTTGCTGGTTGAGCCTGGCACCGGACAACAGCGAACAGGCCCTGCCCCCGCACCTGTGGGACGGCGAAGCTGACCCGCTATTGCCTGCACTGCAATGGACACTGCCAGGTTCGCGCCTGGCACCTGCAAATGCTCGTTACATGATGAGCAATTCGTTTGCCTTCGGTGGCAACAACATCAGCCTGATTATCGGAGATGCCCCATGACCGAGTGGTCGCTCGCCGAACTCATACCCCATGCTGGCGACATGATTCTCATCGATCAGGTGCTGAGTTTTGACCAAGAGCAGATTCGAACCTGCCTGACCGTACGCGCCGACGGCCTGTTCAATCAAGCCGACGGCAGCCTGCCCTCCTGGCTTGGCATAGAGCTGATGGCCCAGAGCGTCGCGGCCTATGCCGGTTGCCAGGCGCGCACCAAGGGTGAAGCGGTCAAGCTGGGGTTTCTGCTCGGCAGCCGCAAGTTCGAATGCAACGTAGCGCGCTTCCCGCTGGGCAGCGAACTGCATATCCATGCCGTGCGCTCCTTGCAGGATGACAGCGGCATGGGCGTGTTCGAATGCACCCTGACCGGACCGGATATCAAGGCTTTTGCCCGACTCAATGTATATTGCCCGCCCAACACTGCTGACTATCTGGCTGAAGGAGCCCCGGCATGACTGAATCGATACTGGTCACCGGCTCCAGCCGTGGCATCGGCCGCGCCATCGCTTTGCGTCTGGCCCAGGCCGGATACGACCTGATCCTGCATTGCCGCACCGGCCGCAGCGAGGCCGAAGCCGTGCAGGCCGAAGTCGTTGCCCTGGGCCGTCAGGCACGCGTGCTGCAATTCGATGTCTCGGACCGTGCCGCCTGCAAGGCAATTCTGGAACAGGATGTGGAGACGCACGGCGCCTATTACGGCGTGGTACTCAACGCCGGGCTGACCCGCGACGGCGCGTTTCCGGCACTCAGCGATGATGACTGGGATCAGGTGCTGCGCACCAATCTGGACGGTTTTTATAACGTTCTGCACCCGCTGACCATGCCGATGATTCGCCGTCGTGCGGCGGGCCGTATTGTCTGCATCACCTCGGTTTCCGGCCTTATCGGCAACCGTGGCCAAGTCAATTACAGCGCCTCCAAGGCAGGCCTGATCGGTGCCGCCAAGGCCTTGGCCATCGAACTGGGCAAACGCAAAATCACTGTCAACTGCGTCGCGCCAGGTTTGATCGACACCGCAATGCTCGACGAGAACGTGCCAGTCGACGAACTGCTGAAAATGATCCCGGCGCAACGCATGGGCACGCCCGAGGAAGTGGCGGGTGCCGTGAATTTCCTGATGTCGGCCGAAGCAAGCTACATCACTCGTCAGGTGCTGGCCGTCAACGGAGGGCTGTGTTGATGAAGCGTGTGGTCGTCACCGGGATGTCCGGCATTACCTCGGTGGGCAGCGACTGGCCGACTATCGATGCGAGCTTCACCGCCAATCGCAGCGGCATTCGCCGAATGGACGAGTGGAACCGTTTCGCCGAACTGAATACCCGACTGGCTGGCCCCATCGACGATTTCGCCGTGCCCGCACACTGGACACGCAAGCAACTGCGCAGCATGGGCCGCGTATCGAGACTGGCAGTGGCTGCTGCGGAACAGGCGCTGATCGACGCCGGGCTGCTGAATGATCCGCTCATTCGCGATGGGCGCATGGGCACCGCCTGCGGCTCGTCAACCGGCAGCACCGACGAGATCAAGGCTTTCGGCAACATGCTGATCAACTCGGTGGCAGTAGGCCTGAACGCCAACTCCTACGTACGAATGATGCCGCACACCACCGCCGCCAACATCAGCATTTTCTTCGGCCTGACCGGACGCCTGATTCCGACTTCCAGCGCCTGTACCAGTGGCAGCCAAGGCATTGGCTACGCCTACGAGGCGATCAAGTTTGGCCGTCTGCCGCTGATGCTGGCGGGCGGGGCCGAAGAGCTGTGCCCGACCGAGGCGATGGTGTTCGACGCGCTGTACGCCACCAGCCTCAAGAATGACGCGCCACACACCACGCCACGCCCCTACGACAGCGGGCGAGACGGACTGGTGATCGGTGAAGGCGGCGGCATGCTGGTGCTCGAAGAACTTGAGCACGCTCAGGCACGTGGCGCACACATCTACGCCGAAATCGTCGGCTTCGGCAGCAATGCCGACGGCGCCCACAGCACTCGTCCCGAGCAGGCCACCATGCGTCGCGCCATGGAACTGGCCCTGGAAGATGCCAACCTGCCTCCCGAAGCCATCGGCTACGTCAATGGCCATGGCACCGCCACCGAACAGGGCGACATCGCCGAAACCCTGGCCACCAGCAGCCTGTTCGGCCCGCGCATGCCGCTCAGCTCGCAGAAAAGCTTCCTCGGCCACACGCTGGGAGCCTGCGGCGCGCTGGAGTCATGGTTCAGCATCGAAATGCTCAACAGCGACCGCTACATTCATACGCTGAATCTGGTCGACATCGATACCCAATGCGGCGAACTGGACTACATCGTCGGCGAACCCCGGTGGATGAGTAACGAATATGTGATGAACAACAACTTTGCCTTTGGCGGTGTCAATACGTCATTGATATTCAAGCGCTGGGGGTGAGGCCACGCACGTCTCAACTCTCGTACGTCGCTCCACGTCGCATGCCGTTCTGGACGTTCTGCGTCCGGTCTTGAGTCTGCGGCGCGGCGCAGATTTGTGACGCAGAGCGTCACGACAGGCATTCCCACGCGGAGCGTGCGGAACGATAATCTCAACTATCGTGCGACATTGCGCGTTAAAAGCTCGGTAAACGCCTTGGCCATCGGTGACTGTTCGTCCTTGCGCTGTACCAGCCACACCGCGCTTGTCGCGCCGGGGTCGAGGACATTGCGATAGACCACGCCGTCGATGCGCATTCGGCGGTAGGACGCTGGCAGCACGGTGACGCCCAGTCCAGCCGCCACCAGGCCGATGATGGTCATCACTTCACCCGCTTCCTGAGTGATCAGCGGGCTGAAACCCGCGGCGCGCGCCAGACTCAGAACCTGCGCGTAAATGCCGCTGCCATAAGTGCGCGGGAAGAACACGAACGGCTCAGCGGCCAGGGCCGACATATAGATCCCGTTTTCGCTTTCTGCCGCCAGTGGATGGTCAGCACGCATGATCGCCACCAGCGGCTCGTTCAGCAGCTCAAACACCACCAATGAGTCGGGTAACGCCAACGGGCGCATGATGCCGACCTGAATGGTCTTGTCCTCAAGCCCTGCTGCCACTTCCTGGCTGGTGATTTCGGTCAGAGTCAGGTGCACATCCGGATAAGCCTGACGGAAGGCAAAAATCGCCTGTGGAATGCTGGAAGTGAACGGTGCCGACGAAGTAAAGCCAATCTTCAGCTCGCCGATTTCACCCAGTTGCGCACGCCGGGCAACATCAGTGGCTTTATCGACCTGCGCCAGCACCAGACGCGCCTCATCGAGAAAAAGCCTCCCGGATTCACTCAGTTCGACACGCCGGTTGGTGCGGTCAAACAGACGCGTGCCCAGCTCCTGCTCCAGCGTCTGGATCTGCTGACTCAGCGGCGGCTGGGAGATACCCAGCGCCTGTGCCGCACGACCGAAATGCAGCTCTTCGGCAACCGCGATGAAGTAACGCAGATGACGCAATTCCATGCGGCCTCCATTAAGTCGTTTTACCTATCAAACAGGTCGAACAATATATTGGATGGAATGATTGTCGGGCTATATGATTTTTTCATTGCCTGCCCAATCGTGCTCCGAGGTCTCCTTTGAATCCTGCCGTCGCCCCGCCCACCACAGACTTGAATGCCTCCGCTAAACCGTCTGGCGACACTTACATCGAGAAAAACACGCCGCTTTTCAAACGCACTGCACTGGCGCTGTTCGCTGGCGGGTTCTCGACATTCACCCTGCTGTATTGCGTTCAGCCGATGATGCCAACGCTGTCCGGCGAGTTCTCCCTTTCGGCAGCCCAGAGCAGCCTGATTCTGTCCGTCGCCACGGCGATGCTCGCCATCGGCCTACTGATCACCGGACCGATATCCGACCGGCTGGGGCGCAAATCGGTGATGGTCATGGCGCTATTCTGTGCATCGCTGTTCACCATCGCCAGCGCGCTGATGCCCAGCTGGGAAGGCGTACTTATCACACGGGCAATGGTGGGCCTGTCGCTGAGCGGTCTGGCGGCAGTGGCGATGACTTACCTGAGCGAGGAAATCCACCCCACGCATCTGGGCCTGGCAATGGGGCTGTATATCGGCGGCAGCGCGGTCGGCGGGATGAGCGGGCGGCTGATCGTCGGGGTCATGATCGATTACGTAAGCTGGCACGCGGCGATGCTGGTGGTCGGCGGACTGGCCCTGATCGCAGCTGTGGTGTTCTGGAAGATCCTCCCGGAATCGCGCAACTTCCGCCCCCGCTCACTGCACCCCCGCAGCCTGCTGGACGGCTTTGTGGTGCAGTTCAAAGACGCCGGGTTGCCGCTGCTGTTTCTGGTCGGGTTTCTGCTGATGGGCGCATTCGTCACGCTGTTCAACTACATCGCCTACCGCTTTTTGAGCGCCCCCTACAACCTGAGCCAGGCCGTGGTCGGGGTGTTTTCCGTGGTGTATCTGTCGGGAATTTACAGCTCGGCAAAGATCGGCTCATTGGCCGACCGTCTTGGCCGCCGACGGGTGCTATGGGCCGTGATCGTGATGATGCTGGCCGGCCTGCTGCTGACCCTGTTCACACCGCTGCCACTGGTTATCACAGGCGTACTGATATTCACCTTTGGCTTTTTCGGTGCGCATTCGGTAGCCAGCAGCTGGGTGGGACGCAGGGCCACCACGGCCAGAGGCCAGGCCGCGTCCCTGTACCTGTTCTGTTACTACGCAGGCTCGAGCGTAGCCGGAACCGGCGGCGGCGTGTTCTGGCACTACGCGGGATGGAACGGCATCGGGCTGTTTATCGGCGTGTTGCTGCTGATCGCCCTCGGAGTAGCGCTGCGCCTGGCAAGGTTGCAGCCGCTGGGGGCGAAGGTTTAGTCACAAGTCTCCACTCCAAAGAAATTTATTTTCATATATTTGTTTATATTTCATTTTCGTGTAATTTATTTTCATCACGAAAACAGAGATAAAAATAATGAATACCTGTGATCGCCTCGAAACCTGCTTCACTCCTTTTCCTGCGTCATCCCTGCCGAGTACTCCCGAGTCGCCTTCCGGCTGACGGCTTCAGCCGTCGGTATTGCGCTCTCGCCTACCCATTCTGCAAGGAACCGCCGCTATGTCGCCGTCACCCGGTATTTCGCTGTTGGTCTACGCCGCTGTCGCCATCATTGCCTTGATCGTGCTGATTGCGCGCTATCGTCTCAATCCGTTTATTGTCATTACGCTTGTGTCGGTCGGTCTGGCGCTGGTTGCCGGGATGCCGGCCAGTGGCGTGGTCGCCTCTTACGAAGCGGGAGTGGGCAAAACGCTGGGGCATATCGCGCTGGTCGTCGCGCTGGGCACCATGCTCGGCAAAATGATGGCCGAGTCCGGTGGTGCCGAGCAGGTGGCGCGCACTTTGATTGACCGCTTTGGCGAACGTAACGCGCACTGGGCCATGGTCTGCATTGCGTTTCTGGTGGGTTTGCCGCTGTTTTTCGAAGTGGGTTTCGTTCTGCTGGTGCCGATTGCCTTTACTGTGGCCCGACGTGTCGGGGTGTCGATCCTGATGGTAGGCCTGCCGATGGTCGCCGGTCTGTCGGTGGTGCACGCGCTGGTGCCGCCACACCCTGCGGCAATGCTCGCCGTTCAGGCTTATCAGGCGTCGGTAGGGCAAACGCTGTTTTATGCCATTCTGATCGGCATACCCACGGCCATCATCGCCGGTCCGGTATATGCCAAATTCATCGTGCCGCATATCCATCTACCGGCTGAAAACCCGTTGGCGAAGCAATTTCTCGACCGCGAACCAAGAGCAAAACTGCCCAGTTTCGGCCTGACCATGGCGACCATTCTGCTGCCGGTGGTGCTGATGTTGCTGGGTGGCTGGGCCAACCTGATCAGTACGCCGGGCAGTGCGTTCAATGGCTTTTTGCTGTTCATCGGCAACTCGGTGATCGCCCTGCTGCTGGCCACCCTGCTGAGTTTCTGGACGCTGGGCATCGCTCAGGGTTTCAATCGCGACTCGATCCTGAAATTCACCAATGAGTGCCTGGCACCGACCGCCAGCATCACGTTGCTGGTCGGTGCCGGTGGCGGTTTGAACCGTATTCTGGTCGACAGCGGCGTCACCAACCAGATCGTTGGTCTGGCGCAGGACTTTCATCTCTCGCCTTTGCTGATGGGCTGGCTGTTCGCGGCGCTGATGCGTGTTGCGACAGGCTCGGCAACGGTGGCTATGACCACCGCATCGGGGATCGTTGCACCAGTGGCGATGGGCCTGGGTTACCCGCACCCCGAGTTGCTGGTGCTGGCGACAGGCGCAGGCTCGGTGATCTTTTCCCACGTCAACGACGGCGGTTTCTGGCTTATCAAGGAATATTTCAACATGACTGTAACGCAAACCTTCAAGACCTGGACGGTACTGGAGACACTGATTTCCATCGTCGCTTTCGCCTTGACGCTGGGCCTGGCGCAGGTGCTTTGAGTGGACATTCTGTACCAGATACGTGCCCGTCAGGATTCACTCAGCGCGGGAGAAGGCCGGATCGCCAGGCTGGTGCTCAGCGATATCGCCTTTGCCGCAAGTGCCAGTCTGGACGAGCTGGCCAGCCGCGCCGGGGTCAGCAGCGCGACGCTGTCACGCTTCGCTCGCAGCATCGGTTGTCGGGACCTGCGCGACTTGCGCCTGCAACTGGCTCAGGCGAGCGGCGTGGGCAGCCGATTTCTCAACCCTGAACCGGCCCCGGAGCAGTCGGCCTTTTTCACCCGGATTGTCGGTGACATAGAGGCCACTCTGCATCAGCACCTGGCCGGGTTTGATGAATCGCGCTTTGCCGCAGCCGTAGCGTGCCTCAGCGATGCACGCATGATTCATGCGTTCGGCATGGGCGGTTGCTCCAGCCTGTGCAGCGAGGAGCTGCAAACCCGGTTGGTGCGTCTGGGCTACCCGGTGGCGGCCTGCCGCGACCCGGTAATGATGCGCATGATTGCGGCCACGCTTGGTCCGCAACACAGCCTGATTGTCTGCTCGCTCAGCGGGCGCACGCCGGAGCTGCTCGACGCAGTAACCCTGGCGCGTAGCTATGGCGCGCGCGTGCTGGCCATTACCTTGCCTGACTCCCCTCTGGCGCAACTGGCCGAGGTGGTGTTGCCGTTGCAAATTGCTGAGACCAATTTCATTTATAAACCCACCGCCGCGCGCTACGGCATGCTGCTGACCATTGATGTTCTGGCCACTGAACTGGCGCTGCTGAGCCCTGAAGACAATCAGGAACGGCTGCGTCGAATCAAGCTTGCACTGGATGAATACCGTGGTGGCGAAGACGGCCTGCCGTTGGGAGACTGAAGCATGATTTACGACCTGATCATCCGCGATGCGCTGGTCATCGATGGCAGCGATACGCCCGGAGTGCGCGCCGATGTAGCGATTAGCGACGGGCGCATCCAGCGCATCGGCAACCTGATCGATGCCACTGCGCAGGAAGAGGTCAACGCTGCCGGTCGTGTGCTGGCCCCCGGCTTTATCGACGTCCACACCCATGACGACACGGTAGTGATTCGCAAGCCCGACATGCTGCCCAAGATCAGCCAGGGCGTAACCACGGTTATCGTCGGCAATTGCGGGATCAGCGCATCACCGGTCTCGCTGCGCGGCAATCCGCCAGACCCCATGAACCTGCTGGGCGACGCGGCAGCGTTTGTCTATCCGCGCTTCGCCGACTATCGCGCAGCCGTAGATAACGCCCGGCCCGCCGTGAACGTGGCCGCTTTGATTGGCCATACGGCGCTGCGCAGCAATCACATGGATGATTTGTTTCGTAGCGCCAGCCCGGAAGAGATTGACGCGATGCGCGAGCAGTTGCGCGACAGCCTCGAAGCCGGCGCGCTGGGTTTGTCGACCGGCCTTGCTTACGCTTCGGCCTTCTCGGCCGAGACCAGCGAAGTCAAGCAGCTGGCTGAAGAGCTCAGCGCTTTTGGCGCGATCTACACCACCCACTTGCGCAGCGAATTCGAGCCGGTGCTGGAGGCGATGGCGGAGGCCTTCGACATAGGCCGCCATGCGCGCTCGCCAGTGGTGATTTCCCACATGAAATGCGCTGGCGCGGGTAACTGGGGCCGCAGCCCGCAACTGCTGGCGGCCCTGGAAAAAGCTGCGCAGGACCATCCGGTCGGTTGCGATTGTTACCCTTATGCGGCCAGCTCTTCGACGCTGGACCTGAAACAGGTCACCGACGCATTCCGTATCACCATCACCTGGTCAACGCCGTACCCGGATCAGGGCGGCCGGGATCTACAGGACATTGCCGCCGACTGGGGGCTGTCATTGCTGGACACCGCACGCAAGTTGCAGCCTGCGGGTGCGGTGTACTACGGCATGGATGAGGGCGACGTCGAACGCATCATGTCTCACCCGCTGTCGATGATCGGTTCTGATGGCCTTCCGGAAGATCCGTTTCCACATCCGCGCTTATGGGGAGCATTCCCCAGAGTGCTCGGCCATTTCAGCCGCGACAAAGGGCTGTTTGCATTGCACACCGCCGTACACAAAATGACCGGGCTGTCGGCAGCGCGCTTTGCCTTGCACGATCGCGGCTTTATTCGCGAGGGCTATTGGGCAGACCTGGTGCTGTTCAATCCGCAAACCGTGCGCGATGTGGCGGATTTTAAAGACCCTCAGCGAGCGGCACAGGGCATTGATGGCGTCTGGGTAAACGGCCGATTGAGCTATGCCGAAGGCAAGCCGCAGGGCAAGCGCCAGGGCAGGTTCCTGCCGCGCAGCGGTTCGCTGCTGGAGGGTTTTACAGATGGAAAAGCGCCGACGTAATCGTCGGCGCTGAAAAGAGCCGATGCGCCCTGATGTATCGACGCATCGTCAGCCGGACAATTACTGGTGATACTGCGCCGACAACTCATGTACTGCGTTGATGAACGCACCAGCATTGGCCGGGTCGACTTCAGGGGTGATGCCGTGGCCGAGGTTGAAGACGTGGCCGGTGCCGCTGCCGTAGCTGGCGAGGATGCGTGCGACTTCCTGGCGGATGGCTTCCGGGCGGGCGTAAAGCACGGTCGGGTCCATGTTGCCCTGCAACGAAACCTTGCTGCCGACGCGCTGACGCGCTTCGCCGATGTCGCAGGTCCAGTCCAGGCCCAGAGTATCGGCGCCTATGTCGGCGATGCTTTCCAGCCACAGACCGCCGCCTTTGGTGAACACGATGACCGGCACCTTGCGCCCATCGTGCTCGCGAATCAGGCCGTTGACGATCTTGCGCATGTAAGCCAGCGAGAATTCCTGATACGCCGCCGAAGACAGGCTACCGCCCCAGCTGTCGAATATCTGCACCGCCTGGGCGCCCGCGAGAATCTGGCCATTCAGGTAGGCCGTGACTGACTGCGCCAGCTTGTCGAGCAGCAGGTGCATGGCTTGCGGGTTGTCGTAGAGCATGGCCTTGGATTTGCGGAAGTCCTTCGAGGAGCCGCCTTCGACCATGTAGGTCGCCAGGGTCCACGGGCTGCCGGCAAAACCGATCAGCGGCACACGGCCATTGAGTTCGCGACGGATGGTGCTGACCGCGTCCATCACATAGCCCAGGTCCTTCTGTGCATCCGGGATGGGCAGTGCTTCGATGTCAGCCAGCGTACTGACGGTTTTCTTGAAGCGCGGGCCTTCGCCGGTCTCGAAGTACAGGCCCAGGCCCATTGCGTCGGGAATGGTCAGGATGTCGGAGAACAGAATCGCCGCATCCAGCGGGTAGCGATCCAGCGGCTGCAGCGTGACTTCACAGGCGAACTGCGGGTTCTTGCACAAGCTCATGAAGTCCCCGGCACTGGCGCGGCTGGCGCGGTATTCAGGCAGGTAACGGCCTGCCTGGCGCATCATCCATACCGGCGTGACGTCTACGGGTTGCTTAAGCAAAGCGCGAAGGAAACGGTCGTTCTTCAGGGCAGTCATGTCGGCATCCGCAATAAAAGTGCCGGCATTTTCTCAGAGCGCGACGCAAAAGGCACGGCAAGAGCCGTGCCTTTTGTCTATCGTGCCGATTTGCCGTGCTAATACAGCTCCGCGCCCGGCGTAAGACTGGGGCGGACCTGCGCTATTTGTGGGGATCTATGACGTCAAACGCCTTGATAACGCTTTTTTCAGCCCGGGCAAGTATCAGGCGCCAGGCACCTCTGCCGGTGCTCCTGCCAATACCGGGAAGGTCCAGCGAGAACTGGCTTTTACCATACTTGTGCAGACTGCCATTGCCATCCAGCACATATCTATCAACTGCTTTTTTGACAGCAGCTTCAAGGTCATCGTTAGGGAGGTCATTTTCCGCATGCCTGAAACGCCGACTTTCAAAAAAGCCATCGATGTCCACTTTGTATCTTTTTATCCGATTGCTATCCGAGGAATCGCCATCACTCCCCGAGCCGTTCGATGGTCTGCCTTTTAATCGTTTGTTGCCGCCGCGCAACCCTGCCGACGCATGTACCCAGACCCCTTGCCTATCAAGTTGAATCGGCAATTGATAATGCGCATCTGGCCGCCGGGGATCGATCACCCTCCATGCTGCGAAATCGGCATCGTATCTGACGGCATAGGTCTTACCTTGTTGCACAGCATAAAAGCGGCTTGGCGCACCTTCCTGGGTCTTTTCATAAACGCCGTTGTCGAGCTGTTTCAATCCACCGGGTGTTTTTGCCACTGCTGTTTTCGGATCAAGGACAGAACGGCCGATTGATGTGGTCGACGATGTCTGAACCCTTCGTGCTCTGGGCAGCGTCAAACCATCAGCCAGCAGCAACGCCGCCTGGACAAAATACAAGGGGGCACCTTTCTCTTCACCGCCAGCTTTTGCGACGCCCTGCCAGATGGCATAAAAGCTGCGCAATGCTGCAATCGGCAGCCTTACCTTGAAAGGCGCGAAGGTGAGCACGATGTCGCCAACGACTTTGGTGATTTCCCAGGCACTTTCCCAATAGATTTCCCAGTTGGTTTTGGTCTGTTCATTCACAGCAGAAATCACCCTCCCGACTTCAGAGTCATAGACTGCCTCAAGAAAACTTCCAGTGCAGGGCTGCAGTTCCATGAACAGCGTTTCACGGCGGACGGTCAGAATATGCCTGACATCGTCCTGGGAGGCCAAAGGCACCCTGCCCACCAGATAGTCCAGTAAATCCGGTTCAAGCAGTATCCGCTGCTGAAACTCCTGCGGATCGCTCATTTCCCGGAAGCATATTCCGTCAGGAGCCTGCGGGGTGAAAACCACAAAAGCGGCGACGCTGGAGCGCGACTCTGCGCCGATCACCAGTACGCCGCTCAATGACACGTCATTGATGGATAACTGGCTGACCTGAATGCGATGCCCCTCCACCGTTGCACGGTCATCACTGTCAATTGGGTGATCAAGCACGGCAGCAACCCATTTGTAGCCCCTGCTCGCCAGCTCGGGAGGAAGTCCGCCATCGCCCAGAAAGTCACCCGCCATCTTCGCCTCTATCACGTCGAGGCGCATTTGCGCGCGCATGACACGAGCATAACGTTCACGGTGCCATTGCCCTGCCGCCGACGTGGACAGTACTGTGCGGAGGTATCTTGAATAATCTTCGCCAATGTTCAGATCACGAATCAGGCCGAACAGATAACCGGCGTTGAGGAAACTGACCAGTTGCCCCTGATCGTCAAACGCGCGGCTGGTGAGCAGAAAGTTGATATTGGTGAGTGCAATGTTTTCCAGCGACAGATCTGTAAGGCTGCGCTTATGCGTTTCATAATGCGGCTCCAGTTCTGAAGGGCCGATATATTCGTAATCGGTATCAATAATAATGCCTGGATCAATCTCGATGCTGACGGTATGCACGCTGATATGGTCAGGATCCACTGCAATACCGTGGTCGAGCAAAATCCGTTCCTGCAGCTTTTGCCGCGCATATTTGCGCAATTGGTCGGGCTGTCCGTAGCCGGAAGGATCCAGCAGGTCAGGTGCCTGAGCTTCGAGCAAGGCTTGGCTGTAGTCCTGCACCGCCATTTTCCAGCTTTGTTTTTCGGCAGCCGTCGCGTTCGCGAACCAATCAGGCAGAAACCCGCTTTCGATTTCGGTTGGTTTGCCGGGGTCGAACCAGCCGCGATTTTCCTCGATCGCGTGCTGGGTCAGAACATCGCGAAAGCCCTGTACGTCCTGCTCGAATTGCATACCCAGCGATGACCGCTCGTCAGCCTTCAATTGCGAACTGATTGCCAGATAGAAGCTGTCGGTGCCCTGTTTGAATGAAGTTATCTCACCGTTGCCGGTGTCCTTTGCGCTGTAATTTCCGTAGTTGTCATGCAGCAGAATAATACGGTTATCGTCAGTATCTGCCGGGGCGTAATTGCTCGCACCAGCGTCGAAGATCAACACGTCCCGGCCCGATTCGGCCGCCAGTAATTTGCGGACGATACTGCGGGCCAGCTCATCCGTGTAGGAATTGAAGCTTCGCGTTCGCGACAGCCCGTCGATAGCCAGACTGTTGCTCCACTCATCCAGCGAAATGTTCATTGCTTCGCCAAATGCGTCCGGCAGAACAAGATTATTCAGGAAATCGGCCTCTTCCTGTTCTGTCAGCGGCATCTGCTGCAACAGCTCTTCGAGACGTCCTGCCGGAACCTCGGGGCATAAGGCGCACAGCGCGCTAAGGGCCGGAGACAGCGGCGTCTGCTGACGAACCCACAGAGGCAAGAAAGGATTGCGCGCGCGGGTATCCAGTTGGCCCTTTGAGGTGCCTTCATCAGCTGCCACCAGCGCATCGAACAACAGCGGTCTCTGGTCTTTTGCCAGCCCCGCTATTTGCTCACGCAGAGTAACGATTCGCCCGGCATCACTGCTACTGCCCGGAAAGTTACCCCCCATTCCAACGCTGGAACCTGCCGGCAACTGACTGAACACCCAGCGCAGTAACGGCTCGTCATCGGCGACCTGAACATTGTCCGGGACGATGTAAGCGTCGACATTTTGCGTCAGGACAATGCTGTCCTGAACGACGCTTTCATCACTGCCTTTCAGAAAGACTGCGAGTACTTCATCGTTTTCGTTGTGAATCCTGATGGACAGGTCTGCTGGCCAGTCTGGCAACTGAACCAGCAAGGAGAACAGCGCGTCTTCACCGTCTTCAGGAAAAAAATCCTTTTCTGTAAAGCGCTCGACGAACTGGTCGATTATCCGGTCCGCGCGTTCTCGGGTCCGGTGTTCGCGCACGGCAACCGTGCTGGGCGTGAACCTGTCCGGCCCTAGAGATTTCTGCTCATTGGATCGAGCAAGTTTGCCCATGGGTGCTGCTTTCAACATGGCTATTTCCTTATAGCGACATGGATGGCGGGAGTATCTAAGGCGATGAACTCCCCAAAAGGATCAGGAGCCTAAACCTTTTTAAGGGCAGGTACAGAGGGCGGAAAACAGCTGTAAACAATCGCTTGTCGCAGACGCCGGAACAGGCCTTGATCGGGACCTGGACAAGAGGGTTGAAACCTTGATGCGCCGCCTCTGGCGGGGCGACGCAACTTAATGAAAGGCGGTTGTAATTCCGGGACCGGATTATTTCAAAACGTCACAAAACCGTTTTTTCAGAGCCCCGTCCCCGCCATCCAGGCCTGGCCTGCACCAGACTGGGATAGGGAATCAATCAGCCTGGCTGATACCCGAATTAACCGAAGCTGCCGATGTTGCAAGCGCCTGTTCGAGTGCGTAGGCATAGCTCAGCAAAGCACCTTCATCCCAGGCAGTGGAAAGAAAATATAACCCTCTTGGCAGGCCATTCTCTTCGAGCCCGACAGGCACGGTTATTCCCGGATAACCTGCGATAGCGCCAACCGCTTTGAAAGAAACCTCTGACCAGTCAATGAGCACGTCCAGCGAGTGTTGCTGCAAGAGCCCATCGATCAATTGTCGATGAGCAGCACGCAAGCTGGTTGCAATCGACAGGTAATCCTCCTGATCTACAGACACGCTGGAGGAGTCAATCAATAAATCCTGATCATAAGCTTGCGCCCCAGGAAACGCGGTGTTGAATGCAATGATCTCATCCAGCGTGCTGACACCCAGCCCGGTGCGTGTGCTCAAGTAAGCGTTAAGCTCGCGCTTGAAATCATGCAGCAGCACTAAATACTCTGAAGTGCTATCAATCGACGGAACATCGACGGGAACCAGTATCGCCCCGGCAGCACTCAGACGACTCTTCACCTTTTGGAATTCAGGATCGTCATCCATTGGCATGCCGTCATGGGTGTGGTTTGGATAGCCCAGGCGCTTGCCGCGCAAGGCGTCCGTTCTGAGGTGGTCGACATAGTTCACTACATCGGTGGAGGCTCGGGCGGTGGCTTCGTCGAGAGGGTCGTTGCCGCTCATCGCCGTCAGCAGGATCGCGGTATCCGTGACCGTTCGCGCCATTGGGCCGGGGGTGTCCTGACGACTGGAGAGCGGAATCATACCGGTACGACTAAGCAGACCCAGCGTAGGCCTAAGCCCTATGACACCACTCGTGGCGGCAGGTTGAATGATCGAACCATTGGTCTCGGTGCCTACCGCCAAAGGTGAAAATCCAGCTGCAAGACCCACTGCCGAACCTGAGCTGGAGCCAAGCGGATCAGCGCTCAAGTCATAGGGATGACGCGTCTGCCCGCCTCGGCTGCTCCAGCCGCTAGGTACCTCGTACCCACGGAAATGCGCCCATTCGCTGAGATTGGCCTTGCCGATAATGATCGCGCCGGCATCGCGAAGCCGCTGCACCACAAAAGCATCGCGTGGAGCAGGCAATCCGACCATTGAGAGAGCGCCCGCAGTGGTCTGCATCTGATCGCCCGTATCAAGATTGTCTTTTACCAGTATGGGGATGCCATGCAGCGGCCCACGTTTCTCCCCGCGAGAACGCTCCCCGTCCATTTGCGCAGCTATCTGCAGAGCGTCGGGGTTGATTTCAATGACAGCGTTGAGCGCCGGGCCATTTTTGTTCAGCACTTCGATGCGCTGAAGCAAGTCTGTCACCAGCCCGACAGAGGTCAGGTTGCCTGCACTCATGCGTCGCTGAAGCTCGACACCGGATTCAAAGTAAACAGCCTTGTTTTCGATGATCGAACCGAAAACGGGTCCATCGAAGTTGGCGGGTGTCTGGCTGGCAAATGCAAAGGGCGCTATCGAGAGCGCGAAGCAGAAACCAAACTGATTTTTCATGATGTCCTTCCCTGGTTGATAAAACGCTCGTCTTGAGCGAGTTACACCAAGCTTAGGAAGGAGGTGGCAGAGGGGATGTCAGAAAAGTCGGTAAATAACACATGAAGGGTAGGCGCTTGTTGTCAGAGCGCGCCTCAGTAACGGCGCGCTCTGGCAACACAAGGCTCAGACGCCCAGGTAATCCAGAATCCCTTCAGCCGCATTACGGCCTTCGAAGATAGCGGTCACCACCAGGTCGGAGCCGCGCACCATGTCGCCACCGGCGAAGATCTTCGGGTTGCTGGTCTGGTGCTTGTACTGTGCTTGTTCCGGGGCCACGACACGGCCCTGGCTGTCAGTACTGATCGTGAACTGCTCGAACCATGGCGCAGGGCTTGGGCGGAAGCCGAATGCGATGACCACGGCTTCTGCCGGGATAATCTCTTCGGAACCCGGAATCGGCTCCGGGCTGCGACGACCACGAGCATCAGGCTCGCCGAGACGCGTCTCCACCACCTTCACGCCTTCGACCTTGCCATCGCCCACGATGGCGATAGGCTGACGGTTGTAGAGAAACTTCACGCCTTCTTCCTTGGCGTTCTTCACTTCCTTGCGCGAGCCTGGCATGTTTTCTTCGTCGCGACGATAAGCGCACGTCACCGACTTGGCACCCTGACGGATCGAGGTGCGGTTGCAGTCCATCGCGGTGTCGCCACCGCCCAGAACCACGACACGCTTGCCTTTCATGTCGACAAAATCTTCCGAGGCCTTTTCAAAGCCCAGATTGCGGTTGACGTTGGCGATCAGGAAGTCGAGCGCATCGTGCACGCCCGGCAGATCCTCACCGGGGAAGCCGCCTTTCATGTAGGTGTAGGTGCCCATGCCCATGAATACAGCATCGTATTCTTCGAGCAGTTGATCGATGGTGACGTCCTTGCCGACTTCGGTGTTGAGCCGGAACTCGATGCCCATGCCGGTGAACACTTCACGGCGATGGCTGAGTACGGATTTTTCCAGCTTGAACTCGGGGATGCCGAAGGTCAGCAGACCACCGATTTCCGGATTCTTGTCGAACACCACCGGCGTCACGCCGCCGCGCACCAGCACGTCGGCACAGCCCAGGCCTGCAGGCCCTGCACCAATGATGGCGACGCGTTTGCCGGTTGGCACGACTCTGGACATGTCCGGACGCCAGCCCATGGCAAACGCGGTGTCGGTGATGTACTTCTCGACCGAACCGATGGTGACCGCGCCGAAACCGTCGTTCAGCGTGCAGGCACCTTCACACAGGCGATCCTGCGGGCACACGCGGCCGCAGACTTCCGGCAGAGTGTTGGTCTGATGAGACAACTCCGCCGCCGCGAGAATATTGCCCTCGGCGACCAGCTTGAGCCAGTTGGGAATGAAGTTGTGCACCGGGCACTTCCACTCGCAATACGGGTTGCCGCAACCCAGGCAGCGATGCGCCTGATCGGCGGACTGCTGGGGCTTGAACGGTTCGTAGATTTCCACGAACTCCTTCTTGCGTTGACGCAGCAGTTTCTTCTTCGGGTCTTTACGTCCGACGTCGATGAACTGGAAGTCGTTACTGAGACGTTCAGCCATTCTCTGGAGCCTCTTTACGGCAGCTTCAGGTTACAAGCCTGAAGCTGCAAAAAATCGTGATCGCAGGCAATTAGCGCACTGCCGTTGGCTTGCGGTTTGAAGCTCACCGCTAGCAGCTGCTTTTATTGCGGATTCGCCCGAGTGCTGGAGAGCAGCGATTTCAGGTTGGCAGCCTTGGGCTTGACCAGCCAGAAACGACGCAGGTAGTCGTCCAGGTTTTCCGCAAGATTACGGCCCCATTCGCTGTCGGTTTCAGCCACGTACTCGTTGAGAACGCTCTGCAAGTGTGTGCGATAGGCTTCCATCGACTCGCCGCTGATGCGCTGGATCTCGACCAGCTCATGGTTGACCAGGTCAACGAAGGTGTTGTCCTGGTCGAGCACGTAAGCGAAACCGCCCGTCATACCGGAACCGAAGTTGTAGCCGGTCTTGCCCAGTACGCAGACGAAACCACCGGTCATGTATTCGCAGCAGTGATCACCAGTGCCTTCCACAACGGTGTGGGCACCCGAGTTACGCACCGCGAAACGCTCGCCCGCCGTGCCCGCCGCAAACAGCTTGCCGCCGGTTGCGCCGTACAGGCAGGTGTTGCCGATGATCGCGCTCTCGTTGGTCTTGAACGGGCTGCCCTTGGGCGGCACGATCACCAGCTTGCCAGCGGTCATGCCCTTGCCGACGTAGTCGTTGGCATCGCCTTCCAGATACATGTTCAGGCCACCGGCGTTCCACACTCCGAAGCTCTGACCGGCAGTGCCTTTGAAGCGGAAAGTGATCGGTGCCTTGTTCATGCCCTGGTTGCCGTGCAATCGGGCGATTTCGCCGGAAATCCGTGCGCCAATGGAACGGTCGCAGTTGCAGATGTCCAGTTCATACTCGCCACCGCTGAGCGATTCAATGGCCGGCTTGGCCATCTCCACCATCTGCTCGGCCAACAGACCCTTGTCGAACGGCGGGTTGCGATCCACCAGGCTGAACTGAGGCTTGTCAGCCGGAATGTGGTCGCTGCCCAGCAACGGTGTCAGGTCCAGATGCTGCTGCTTCTCGGTTTCGCCCGGCAGGATATCCAGCAGGTCGGTACGGCCGATCAGTTCTTCCAGCGTGCGAACGCCCAGCTTGGCCAGCCACTCACGGGTTTCTTCAGCCACGTAGGTGAAGAAGTTGATCACCATATCGACGGTGCCGATGTAGTGGTCCTTGCGCAGCTTTTCGTTCTGCGTCGCAACGCCGGTAGCGCAGTTGTTCAGGTGGCAGATACGCAGGTATTTGCAGCCCAGCGCGATCATCGGCGCGGTGCCGAAACCGAAGCTTTCAGCGCCGAGAATGGCCGCTTTGATCACGTCCAGTCCGGTTTTCAGGCCACCGTCGGTCTGCACCCGGACCTTGCCGCGCAGGTCGTTGCCGCGCAGGGTCTGGTGAGTTTCGGCCAGACCCAGTTCCCACGGCGCGCCAGCGTACTTGATCGAGGTCAGCGGCGATGCGCCGGTGCCACCGTCGTAACCGGAAATGGTGATCAGGTCGGCATAGGCCTTGGCCACGCCAGCGGCAATGGTGCCAACGCCCGCTTCTGCCACCAGCTTGACCGAAACCAGCGCCGCCGGGTTGACCTGTTTCAAGTCAAAAATCAGCTGCGACAAGTCTTCGATGGAATAGATGTCGTGGTGCGGAGGCGGCGAAATCAGCGTCACGCCCGGCACGGCATAGCGCAGCTTGGCGATCAGCCCATTGACCTTGCCGCCCGGCAGCTGCCCGCCCTCGCCCGGCTTGGCACCCTGTGCAACCTTGATTTGCAGCACATCGGCGTTGACCAGGTATTCTGGCGTGACACCAAAGCGGCCCGTGGCGATCTGCTTGATCTTGGAGCTGCGGATGGTGCCGTAACGCGCCGGATCTTCGCCACCTTCACCGGAGTTGGAACGCGCGCCCAGGCGGTTCATTGCCTCAGCCAGCGCTTCGTGAGCCTCCGGCGACAAGGCACCCAGAGAAATACCGGCCGAATCGAAGCGCTTGAGGATTTCGCTCAGCGGCTCGATTTCGTCGATGTTCAGCGGCTGGTCAAGCGTCTTGACCTGCAGCAGGTCGCGAATCATCGACACCGGACGCTGGTCTACCAGCGAGGTGTATTCCTTGAACTTGCTGTAGTCGCCCTGCTGCACGGCGGCTTGCAGGGTGCTGACCACGTCCGGGTTGTAGGCATGGTATTCGCCACCAAACACGAACTTGAGCAGACCGCCTTGCTGGATCGGCTTGCGCGTGCTCCAGGCTTCGGCTGCCAGCGCTTTCTGTTCGGCTTCAATATCGACGAAACGCGCGCCTTTCAGGCGGCTCGGCACACCGCGGAAACTGGTGTCGCAAACTTCCTCGGACAGACCGATGGCTTCAAACAACTGCGCGCCACGGTAGGACGCAACGGTCGAGATACCCATCTTCGAGAGGATCTTGAGCAGACCCTTGGTGATGCCTTTGCGGTAGTTCTTGAAGACTTCGTACAGATCGCCCAGCACTTCGCCAGTACGGATCAGATCGCCCAGCACTTCATAGGCCAGGAACGGATAGACCGCCGACGCGCCGAAGCCGATCAACACCGCGAAATGGTGCGGGTCACGCGCGGTTGCGGTTTCGACCAGGATGTTGCTGTCGCAGCGCAGGCCCTGTTCGGTCAGACGGTGGTGAACCGCGCCGACCGCCAGCGAAGCATGCACCGGCAGTTTGCCCGGTGCGATGTGTCGGTCGCTCAGCACGATCAGGGTACGACCGGCACGCACGGCCTCTTCGGCCTGATCGGCAACGCTGCGCACAGCGGCTTCAAGACCCAGGCTTTCATCGTAGTTCAGGTCAATGATGTGGCGTTCGAAGCCCGGACGCTCCAGGTTCATCAGCGAACGCCATTTGGCTGGCGAAATGACCGGCGAACTGAGGATTACGCGTGAGGCGTGCTCTGGCGATTCCTGGAAGATATTGCGCTCGGCACCGAGGCAGATTTCCAGCGACATGACGATGGCTTCACGCAGCGGGTCGATCGGCGGGTTGGTCACCTGCGCGAACTGCTGGCGGAAGTAATCGTAGGGCGAACGCACACGACGCGACAACACCGCCATCGGTGTGTCGTCACCCATCGAGCCCACAGCTTCCTGGCCCTGTTCACCCAGCGGGCGCAGCACCTGATCGCGTTCTTCGAACGTGACCTGATACATCTTCATGTACTGCTTGAGCTGCTCGCTGTCGTAAAAAGCCGAGCCGTGGTCGTTGTCTTCCATGGTGGCCTGAATGCGCAGGGCATTCTTGCGCAGCCATTGCTTGTACGGATGACGCGACTTGAGACGGTTGTCGATGGCGTCGGTGTCGAGGATCTGACCGGTTTCAGTGTCCACGGCAAAGATCTGCCCAGGACCGACGCGGCCCTTGGCGATAACGTCTTCAGGCTTGTAGTCCCACACGCCGATTTCCGACGCCAGGGTGATGTAGCCGTTCTTGGTCGTGACCCAGCGCGCCGGGCGCAGGCCATTGCGGTCGAGCAGGCAGACGGCATGACGACCTTCGGTCATCACGATGCCGGCCGGGCCGTCCCACGGTTCCATGTGCATGGAGTTGTATTCATAGAAGGCGCGTAGATCCGGGTCCATGGTCTCGACGTTCTGCCACGCAGGCGGAATGATCATGCGCACGCCACGGAACAGGTCGATGCCGCCGGTCACCATCAGCTCAAGCATGTTGTCCATGCTCGATGAGTCCGAACCCACGCGGTTGACCAGCGGGCCCAGCTCGTCCAGATCCATCAGGTCGTTGGTGAACTTGGTGCGGCGCGCCTGTGCCCAGTTGCGGTTGCCGGTGATGGTGTTGATCTCGCCGTTGTGGGCAAGAAACCGGAACGGCTGCGCCAGCGGCCATTTCGGCAGGGTATTGGTGGAAAAGCGCTGGTGGAACACGCAAATGGCAGTCTGCAGACGCTCGTCGCTCAGGTCCGGGAAGAAGGCCGTGAGATCGGCCGGCATCATCAGGCCTTTATAAATGATGGTCTTGTGCGAAAAGCTGCAGATGTAATGATCGGTATCTGCGGCGTTGGACACTGACGAACGGCGGCGCGCGCTGAACAGTTTGATGGCGAATTCCTGATCGCTCAGGCCTTCACCACCAATGTACACCTGCTCGATTTTCGGCAGGCGCTCCAGTGCCAGACGGCCCAGGACGCTGGTATCGATCGGCACCTGACGCCAGCCGACCAGTTCCAGGCCCTCGGCGAGGATCTCGCGGTTCATGTTTTCGCGTGCGGCGTCCGCCTTGGCGTCGTCCTGATTAAGGAACACCATGCCCACAGCATATTGGCGGGGCAGATCGGCACCGAAGTGCTCTTTGGCCATCGCACGCAAGAAGCCATCGGGCTTCTGAATCAACAGACCGCAACCGTCACCGGTCTTGCCGTCGGCGTTGATACCGCCACGGTGGGTCATGCAGGTCAGGGCCTGAACGGCCGTCTGCAACAGGTGATGACTGGGCTCGCCCTGCATATGAGCGATCAGGCCGAAGCCGCAGTTATCCTTGAATTCATCTGGTTGGTACAGACCTGCTTTCATAGACACTTTCTCACCAGGCTGCCTCTATGCGAGGCAAATTTCCTTTTAATTCAACCAATTACCTGTCACGCCGAACGTACGCCAGCTTCGGACAGGCAAAACGGAGGTCATTGTACACAGCGACACAAGGGCTAACAAATTTAACGACGACTGGTTGATAATCAATGTCGCAATTATGAAAGTTTTAAAACGGGTCGCTGTGCTAGTCAAAGCATTTCTTCAAGTATCTGACTGACGCGACGGGAGACTGTAAAGCGCTTGTAACGCAGACGCCGCAAGGCGCGCACCAATCAGGTGGCGCGCTTTGCGGGTTAAGTCAGGCTGGCTGGGTGAAGCGGCCCGGATAAGGCCGCTGCGACTTCAGCGACTGGCACCAAGCTCTTGTTGGACGCTGGCGACAGTACGGGGCCAAGGTTTACCAGCCTGAACCTTGGCTGGCAATACCTTGATGGCTGCCAGGGCGGCAGCACGGTCAGGAAAGTTGCCATACGTGATGACGTACAGCGGCTTGCCCTGCAGGGTTTTCTTGAAATAACGGTACTCGCCACCTTGCTCTGCGATGTAGGCCTGAGCGGTCGCTTCGGAGCTGGTGCCCAGAATCTGTACCACATAATGGCCTGGCGCCTGACTGCTGTACCAATTGCTACCGGCAGCCGGTTTGGCGGCTGCTGGCGCAGGTTTTTCCGCAGGCTTGGCAGCCGGGGCCGGAGCTGGCTTGGCTGTGGCGACCTGAGCAGGCGCAGGTGCAGGCGCTGGCGCTGGCTTGGCGGCTGGGGCAGGAATAGACGAGCGTGGCGTCTGGGCAGCAGCCTGACCGGCAGGCACGCCCGCAGGCGGCGCAGTGGTGGTCACGGTCGGCGGCTGGGCAGGCGAACCTGTCGGAACCGCGTCTTCGTCGGAATCACTCGACCCGGCCGCTTCTGCCAGCGGGCCGCGCATCACCGGTTGCGAGTTGCCATTCATCGGCAGCGGCATCGGCTGGGAATTGCCCGCGAACTCGATGGCCGGGCTACCGTTGTTCGATTGCTGAGCAGTTGGCTTGCCCTCGCCCAGCGGCAATTGCGCCTGAGCAGAAGCAGGGGCATTGGCTGGCGTGCCCGTTTTGTCACCGCGACCCGGGATCAGCACTGCTGCTGCCACGGCCACTATGACGACGGCACCCAAGGCCAATACGTGTTTTTTCGGCATGTTGAACCCCACACTTGGACGCTTGACCGCGGAACGACTCGCGATCATCGCCTCGATCATTGAATCGCGGGCTACCTGGTTGATTGCCCCAGGCCAGCCATCGGACTGTTCATGAATATCGGTGATCTGGTCGGCAGTGAACAACGCGATTCCTTGCCCTGCACCCTCCAGACGCTGAGCCAGATACTCTCGGGTTTCCTCTTCCGTATAGGGTTGCAGCTCGATGACGTGAAAGCGTTCGCCTTCGACATCGCCCTGCAGGTCGGCACACATCTGATCGAGACGATCGAGCAGCGATGGCTCTCCGAACAGGAATACATGCGGACGCCCTTCAGGCGTTCCCGCAGCAAGACCCAGCAACGCTTCGAGCGCCGAATCGCCCAGTTGTTCCGCGTCGTCAACCAGCAAGTAGACTTCCTGGCCGGTCAGCCCGAGCTGCACGACCTGCGACAGGATCGCCTGCATTTCAGCCTGGGCAACGCTCAGCGCCTGGGCAACCTGCTGCAGCACACCTGCCGCATCGCCAGCGCCGCGTGCAGAAACCACAACGCTTTGCACCGACTGCTTGTTGGTGCTTGCTACCAGCGCCTGACGCAGCAGGGTCTTGCCGCTGCCCTGCGGCCCGGTCACTGCCAGCAACAACTGGCTGTAACGCGCCAGATGATGAAGCTGACCCAGTACAGGCTTGCGCTGGGCAGGAAAGAATTTGAAGCCAGGTACCCGCGCTGCAAAGGGGTCATGACTCAACTGATAATGGCCGAGGAAGGCCTCGTCGGCATGCAAACTAGTCATGGGTTTTCCGTTAACCTCTAAGCTGATCCACCAGGGCGCGATAGTCCGCAACCAGAGTGGCCTGTAATACTTCTTTTGGATAATCGTCCGTGATAACCGCTTCACCCATCTGGCGCAACAGCACCAGACGCAAGCGACCGTCGATGACTTTCTTGTCGATCGCCATGTGTTCGAGGAAATTGTCTTCCGTCATGTCCTGTGGTGGCACCACAGGCAGCCCGGCGCGCTGAAACAGGCGAATACCGCGATCCCGATCCTGCGTGCTGATCCAGCCCAGACGCGAGGACATTTCCAGCGCCATGACCGTACCGGCAGCTACTGCCTCGCCATGCAGCCAGACACCATAGCCCATATGCGTCTCGATGGCGTGACCGAATGTGTGACCCAGGTTCAATGTGGCGCGGACACCGGACTCACGCTCGTCGGCGCCGACCACCAGCGCCTTGGCTGCACAGGAGCGTTCGATGGCCACGGTCAGCGCCGCCTGATCCAGTCCGCGCAGCGCGTCGACGTGCTCTTCAAGCCAGGTCAGAAACGGCTCGTCGCAGATCAGGCCGTACTTGATGACCTCTGCCAGCCCGGCGGACAGCTCACGCTCGGGCAGGGTATTGAGCGAGGTGGTATCGATCAGCACGACGCTTGGCTGATAGAAGGCCCCCACCATGTTCTTGCCCAGCGGATGATTGATGCCGGTCTTGCCGCCCACCGAGGAGTCCACTTGGGACAGCAACGTGGTGGGGATCTGGATGAAATTTACGCCGCGCTGATAACAGGCGGCAGCGAACCCGGCCATGTCGCCAATCACACCGCCACCCAGGGCGATGACCGTGGTGCGGCGATCATGACGAGCGGTCAGCAGGCCATCGAAAATGGTCTGCAGGGTTTCCCAGTTCTTGAACGCCTCGCCATCGGGCAGAACAATCGGAAGAACGTTGTAACCGGCCAGGGTCTGCGTCAGACGCTCCAGATACAGCGGTGCCACTGTCGTGTTGGAAACGATAGCCACCTGACGCCCGACGATATGCGGGGTCAGGAGCTCTGGCTGATCCAGCAGGCCTTCGCCAATATGGATCGGGTAGCTACGCTCACCAAGCTCGACCTTAAGTGTCTGCATGTGTCCCCACATTGATTACCGGTTGGACGGTTTGTGCTTCAGCAGGTCATGACGCAAGGCCATGCACCGTCGCTGTTTTGCTGGTCGACGAGAATAGCGCATTTTCGCCTGCGCTTTAACGGGGAGGAAGCTCTGCAAGGCGCGCCAATATCTCGAGAACCACCATTCGGGGTGGCCGCTCATCGGTTTCAATCACCACGTCGGCGATTTCCCGATAAAGCGGGTCGCGGATAGCCAGCAATTCACTGAGCACCCGGGCCGGATCAGCGGTACGCAACAAAGGACGATTTCGGTCACGCGCGGTGCGCCCGACCTGCTGTTCTATGGAAGCATGCAGATACACCACGCGCCCACCGGCACGCAACGCCTGACGGTTTTCACCGCGCATGACCGCACCGCCACCGGTGGCCAGAACCAGGCCATCGGCTTCGCACAGCTCGGCAATCATGGCCTGCTCGCGCTCACGGAAACCCGGCTCGCCTTCCTTGTCGAAGATCCACGGGATATTGGCGCCCGTGCGCAACTCGATTTCCTTGTCGGAATCCTTGAACGGCAGTCGCAACTCTTTGGCAAGCAAACGGCCGATGGTGCTTTTGCCAGCACCCATCGGCCCCACAAGTATTAAATTTCGCACAAAATCAACGACTCACAGAAATCGCCTGGTTGTTCATGATACGCGGAGTCAAAAATACCAACAGCTCGGATTTGGACTCGGATACCACATCGCGCCTGAAAAGCCGGCCAAGATACGGTACATCGCCAAGAAATGGCACTTTATCGACAACTTTACTTTGCGTATTTGAGAACACACCACCAATGACGATGGTTTCGCCATCGGAAATCAGCACTTTGGCGTTGACCTCGTTTTTCTTGATGGGTGGTACACCAAGCACCGCATTCAGGTAGTCCGGCTCATCCTTGGTGACCTTGACCTCCATGATGATGCGGTTGTCCGGCGTGATCTGCGGCGTTACCTCAAGCGACAGCGAGGCTTCCTTGAAGCTCACCGTGGTTGCACCGCTGGAGCTGGATTCCTGATACGGGATCTCGGTGCCCTTGAGGATCTTGGCGGTTTCCTTGTCGGAAGTGACTACCTTGGGCTGGGAGACGATTTCACCGTTACCGGTCTTCTCCATCGCGCTCAGCTCAAGGTCCAGTAACGTATTGTTGGTGACGAAGCCCAGGCCAATGCCGGAGGTTGCGCCAGATGCGCCCATATCGACAAACGGCACGTTGGAGGTCACGTTGCTGCCAGTGTTACCTGCCTCATCGCCATTATTATCAAGGCCATAGGTTGTCCATTTTCCATTGCCGCTGGTGTTGGTCGAGCCGCCCCAGCGCACACCCAGTTGCTTGTTGTAATCGACGTTGGCCTCGACGATGCGCGCCTCGATCATCACCTGACGCACCGGAATGTCCAGTTGCGAGACGATGCGACGCAGTTCGTCGAGCCGGTCCTGGGTTTGATAGGCAATGATGTTGTTGGTCCGGTCGTCCACAGTGATCGAGCCACGCTCGTCGGTCTTGGACTCGGCGCTGGTCACCGACTGGAACAGCTTGGCGATATCGGCAGCCTTGGCGTAATTGACCTGCAACAATTCACGACGCAGGGGCGCCAGCTCGGCGATCTGCTTGAGCGATTCAAGCTCCTGACGCTCGCGGGCAGCAATTTCATCGGCGGGCGCGACCAGCAGAACGCTGCCGACCTTGCGCTTGTCCAGGCCCTTGGTTTTCAGCACCAGGTCCAGCGCCTGATCCCATGGCACGTTCTGCAGACGCAGAGTAATACCGCCCTGAACCGTGTCGCTGGCTACCAGATTGAGGTTGGTGAAGTCGGCAATCAGTTGCAGCACCGAGCGTACGTCGATGTCCTGGAAGTTCAGCGACAGCTTTTCACCGGTGTACACCGGTTTGTCAGCGGCGCGGCGGTCCAGATCCTCATTGGTCAACGGCCGCACACTGATGGTCAGCTTGTTTTCGGTCTGAAACGCCGAGTAGTCGAAGGCACCCGACGGCTCGATCAGGATACTGGCCTTGTCGCCCGTAGCCGACGCACTGACAAACTGCACCGGCGTGGCGAAGTCCTTGACGTCCAGCCGCACGCGCAGCGGTTCGGGCAGTTGGGTCTTGGCGAAGTCGACACGGATCTTGCCGCCCTGCTCCTGAATATCCGGGGCAATGCCGGGGTTGCTCAAGTCTATGATCACATTGCCTTCACCCAGCTCGCCGCGCTGGAAATCGACATTCCTGATGGCCTTGACGCCCGCAGGGATAAACGGTTTGGCAGATGCCGGAGTGGGTGGCGGCACCGCTACCCGTTGCGCGCCCATCGCGGTGGTTGGCTGGGAAGCCTGCGCAGCGGCTGCGCCCTGACCGATAACCACGTAAAGGTTGTTACCGTCGACGCGGGAGCTGTAGGGCGAAAGCGTGGTCAGGTTAATGATTACCCGCGTGCGGTCCTGAGCCTGTACAACGACCACGCTGCGTGCGTTACCGTTACCGAGTTCACGGCTTTTGGTCGCCAACTGACTGGTCACGCCCGGCAGGTCCAGCGCAATACGCGCAGGTTGCGCCGTGGTGTAACCGCGCGGCGCAGGCACCGGCGAGTCGAATGCCAGCTTGAGCTCGATGCGATCACCCGGCAGGGCGGCGACATCCAGGGTCTTGAGGTTGGCAGCCTGGAGAACCGGCGAAAGCATCGCGATGCATAACGACACGCCGATAATCGAGAAAATCCGGGTCATGATCAATTTCCGTTGAGCGCTACTGTGCATACTTGGCCTTGCCCACTTCATGAGCGTTCTTTGAGGGCGATAGTGCGCGGCCTTTCCAGCCAGGCCCCCTCTCCATCAGGAACAATTTCAATGACATCTACCTGCGCATCACCGATTGACACTACCCGGCCGTTGTTACGGCCCAGGTAATCTCCCACCTTGACGCGATGAACGCCTCCCGCACCGCGCAACAGGGCAAATGTCCCTGACTCGTTGCCAATCGTGCCGACCATCTCGAACGACTCGATATTGAACCCTTCCAGGAACTGCCTGACCCGGTGCTCGTCCGGTGCTACCAGCCGCGAGCCCTTCTGGCGGTTGAGCAGGTCGATCTTGACCGGCGGCTGAAAAGGACTGCGCAGCGTAGAGGCGTTGTAGGTGAACGCTTCATACGGACGAAACTTCGGCAGGGCCTCGATAGTGCCGCTCGGGCGCGCTCTGGCCTGATCCATGAACGCCGACAGGTCGGCAAAATCATTGTCATTACCGCAACCGGCCAACCCTGTCATAACCACACTGACGCACAGCAATCGCGCCGCCCTCATTTCTTCAGCCCTTCATCGTTGTAGCGGTAGGTCTTGGCCAGAATGCTCATGCGCAACTTGGTCGGCACCTTCGGATCGACCGGTTTGATCTCGAAATCATGCAGCGTGACGATGCGCGGCAGGCTGGCGACACCGCTGACGAAGGTTGCCAGGTCGTGATAACCACCGACTACCGTGATCTGTATCGGCAGCTCGATGTAGAACTGCTGAACCGCCTCGGGCAGCAGTTTGATTTCCTCGAACTCAAGCCCGCTTCCCAGTCCGGTCCGGGTTATATCCTCAAGCAAGCCAGGCACTTCGGTGTCGCTGGGCAATTGCCGCAGCAGAGCACCGAAGGTGTTTTCCATTTCTTCCATCTGCTTCTTGTAAGGCTCAAGGTTGGCAGCCTGGAAGGCCTTGTTGGAAAACTGCTCCTTGAGCGTCACTTCACTGTTCTGTGCGCTTTCCAGCTGGGTCTCCAGGTCCTGAATAAAGAAGAAGTAGCCCAGTGCGAAAATCAGTACCGCGACCAGCACGCCGGCAATGGCCTTGACCGCTGCTGGCCAGGAACCCAGGTTGTTCAGGTCCAGCTCGCTCAGGTCAACCTTGCGAAGCCCTTCCAGCCATTCAGACATATTCATGGCTTGGCTCCTGTAGCGGGCGTGGTTGCAGCGGGTGCAGCCGCGGCAACCGGCGGCTGGGTCTGACGCACTGTCAACTGAAAGACGTTGGCCTGATCCACAGCCCCTGCAGTCGTGGCCTTCACTTCAGTCAGGCTCGGCGCTTCCAGCCAGTCAGAGGCTTCAAGGTTGCGCATCAGGTCGGAAACCCGGTTATTCGATTCGGCAGCGCCACTGATGGCAATCAGCTTGTCGGTCATTTTGACCTGCGAGAAATAAACGCCATCCGGAAGAGTGCGCGCCAGTTGATCGAATACACGCCCCGTGATCGGGCGGTTGCCTTGCAGGTCCTGAATGATCTTCATGCGCTCAAGTAACTGTTTGCGACGCGCCTTCAGGTCGCTGATCTCCTTGATGCGTATATCGAGCTGAGCGATCTGCGTCTGCACAAACGCGTTGCGCGCCATCTGATGCTCAATGGCGTTGCTGACGTAACGATCAATCAGAAACAGAATACCGACTGACACCACCAACACGCCGACCAGCGCGGTCAGGAAGCGCTTTTTACGTTCTTCGCGAAGCTCTTCGCGCCACGGTAATAAGTTGATCCGCGCCATCAGTCGAAGCTCCTCAACGCCAGACCGCACGCGATCATCAACGCGGGAGCGTCACTGGCCAGCGCCCCGGCATTGACCTTGGAGCTCAGGGCCATGTCGGCAAACGGGTTGGCGACCATCGTCGGGGTGCCAATGCGTCGTTGAATCAAATGCTCCAGCCCTGAAATCGAAGCCGTGCCGCCTGCCAGCATGATGTGATCCACGGAGTTGTATTGACCGGCCGCAAAGAAGAACTGCAAAGAACGGGAGACCTGCTGCACCAACGCATCCTTGAAGGGGTCCAGCACCTCGCTGACATAGTCGTCGGGCAACCCGCCCTGCTTCTTGGCAAGCCCGGCCTCCTCCATGGAAAGCCCATAGCGGCGCTGGATTTCGTCAGTCAGCTGGCGGCCACCAAACAGTTGCTCGCGGGTATAGATGATCCGGCCATGATGCAGCACGCTGAGGGTGGTCATGGTGGCACCGATATCGACCACCGCCACGGTAAGCTCGTCATGACCGTTACCCAGTTGCGCAGCCAGCAGGCCGAACGAGCGCTCCAGGGCATAGGCCTCGACGTCCACCACGCGCGCAGTCAGCCCGGCCAGAGCCAGCGCCGCCTCACGCACTTCGACGTTCTCTTTGCGGCAGGCAGCCAGCAATACTTCGACGCGTTCGGGATTGCGCACCGAGTAGCCCTGCACTTCGAAATCGATGGCGACTTCTTCCAGCGGATAAGGGATGTACTGGTCAGCCTCAAGCTTGAGCTGGTTTTCCATGTCGTCGTCGGAAAGACCGGCGTCCATTTCAATCGTCTTGGTGATCACGGCGGAACCGGCTACGGCGACCGCCACGATCTTGACGCTGGTCTTGGCCTTGGCGAGCACGCGAGACAGCGCCTGACCAACCCCTTCGAGCTCGGCAATATTCTTTTCGACGACAGCGTTGGCCGGCAACGGCTCGACTGCGTAAGACTCGACCTTGTAACGAGTGCCGGAACGACTCAATTCCAGGAGTTTTACCGAGGTGGAGCTAATATCGATCCCTAGAAGGGTGTTGGCCTTCTTACTGAAGAGTTCGAACACAACCTGATTCCTATGAGTTTCCGCCACTTACGGAGTTATTTCGGGCCAACGTCACTGTCGACAGCCTTGACAGTAGCGCAAATCACGCTCGTGGACGAAAAATGCTTATAATGCCCAGCGATTTTTTCATTTAAGAAAGCTTCAAGGCGTGTTCATTTGTAAATGCCTGCGCTTAACCCATTATTTTTTCTGGAAATCCAAAAGCCTTGATACGCCTGCTGAAGTTTTTCTGGTGGTCCCTCGTCGCGGTATTCTGCTCGCTGTTGCTTGGCCTGAGTGGCGCGTTTCTCTACCTGAGCCCGACCCTGCCATCGGTTGAAGCGCTGCGAAGCATTCAACTGCAAATCCCCCTGCGCGTATTCAGCAGCGACGGCAAGCTGATTGCCGAGTTTGGCGAGATGCGCCGCACGCCGATTCGCTTCGCGGAAATTCCACCCAATTTCATCAACGCCCTGCTATCGGCCGAAGACGACAACTTCGCCAACCACTATGGCGTCGACCCGAGCAGCCTGATGCGTGCTGCCACACAACTGGTAAAAAGCGGCCATATTCAGTCAGGCGGCAGTACCATCACCATGCAGGTCGCGAAAAACTTCTTCCTGACCAGCGAAAGAAGCTTTTCACGCAAAACCACCGAGATTCTGTTGGCCTTGCAAATCGAGCGCCAACTTACCAAAGACGAGATTCTCGAGCTGTACGTCAACAAGATTTATCTGGGTAACCGCGCCTACGGAATCGAAGCCGCGGCGCAAGTCTACTATGGCAAATCGATTCGCGATGTAAGCCTTGCGCAAATGGCCATGATTGCCGGTCTACCCAAGGCGCCGTCACGCTTCAACCCGCTGGCCAACCCGACCCGCGCCAAGGAACGCCGCGACTGGATCCTGGGCCGCATGTATCGCCTGGGCAAGATTGACCAGACCGCTTACCAGGCCGCTTTGAATGAGCCGCTCAACGCCAGTTATCACGTGCCGACGCCGGAAGTGAACGCGCCGTACATTGCTGAAATGGCGCGCGCCGAAATGGTCGGCCGTTACGGCAGCGAGGCCTATACAGAGGGCTTCCGCGTCACTACCACGGTGCCGAGCGACCTTCAGGAACACGCCAACAAGTCCATCCAGCAGGGCCTGATCGATTACGACCAGCGCCACGGCTATCGCGGCCCGGAAAGCCGCTTCCCGGGCATGACGCGCGCCAACTGGGTACAGGAACTGACCAAACAACGCATGATCAATGGCCTCGAGCCCGGCATCGTGACGCAGGTCGACAAGACCGGTCTACGCGTTCTGACCCGCAACGGCGAGAAGGAAGAAACCGTCGACTGGGCCACCATGAAGTGGGCGCGTCCTTACCTGAATACCAACAGCCTGGGCGCGAATCCGAAGCAGCCAGGCGATGTTGCGAAGGTGGGCGACCTTGTTCGGCTGTTGCGCCAGGACGACGGTTCGCTGAAATTCAGTCAAATTCCCGTCGCGCAGAGCGCCCTGGTCTCGCTTGACCCGCAAAACGGCGCCATTCGTGCACTGGTCGGCGGCTTCGCTTTCGAGCAGAGCAACTACAACCGCGCCATGCAGGCCAAGCGTCAGCCGGGCTCCAGCTTCAAACCGTTCATCTACAGCGCTGCACTGGATAATGGCTACACCGCCTCCAGTCTGGTGAACGACGCACCTATCGTGTTTGTCGACGAGTATCTGGACAAGGTATGGCGTCCGAAAAATGACACCAACACCTTCCTTGGGCCGATCCGCCTGCGCGAGGCGCTGTACAAGTCTCGCAACCTGGTCTCGATCCGCCTGCTCCAGGCCCTCGGTATCGACAGCACCATCGACTACATCACCCGCTTTGGCTTCTCCAAGCAAGACTTGCCGCGCAACCTGTCGCTGGCACTGGGCACGGCTACATTGACCCCGATGGAAATCGCCACCGGCTGGGCCACCTTTGCCAATGGCGGTTACAAGGTCAGTCCTTATCTGATCCAGACCATCGAGAACCGTGACGGGCAGACCCTGTTTGTGGCCAATCCGCCAAGCGTTCCGGCCAACGACGTCAATACTGCGCCCAACACGTCGACCTTTGCCGTGCATGACAGCCCGAGCGTGATCGCAGGCCCACCAGGGACACCGGCCCAGCCGCAAGCGCCCGCCGTTGCAGAGCGAGTTGTGGATGGCCGCACGACCTACATTCTGAACAGCATGCTGCAGGACGTAATCAAGCGCGGCACCGGGCGGCGCGCTCTGTCGATGAACAGGCCGGATATCGCCGGCAAGACCGGTACGACCAACGATTCCAAGGATGCGTGGTTCTCCGGTTACAACGCGGACTATGTGACAACTGTCTGGAGCGGCTTCGATCAGCCTGAAAGCCTTGGTCGTCATGAATTTGGCGGTACGGTCTCCCTGCCGATCTGGATGGACTACATGAGCGCTGCACTCAAGGACAAGCCACCGCATCAGCAGGCAGAACCGCCGGGCATCCTCAGCCTGCGCGTAGACCCACTAAGCGGCCGCGCTGCCACGCCCAGCACGCCGAACGCGTTCTTCGAACTGTTCAAAAGCGAAGACACACCGCCAAGCGTCAACGAACTGGGCGGCAGCAGCGCACCGGGCAGCCCGTTGCCAGCGGATGAGTCAGCACCGATCGATTTGTTCTGATAGCACTGCGCAGGTAGGTGACGCAGAGCGTCACCCAAGGCATTCCCACGCTGGAGCGTGAGGAACGATGATCCTAACTATCCCGTTAATCCCAATATCGTGCGACGCTCTGCGTCGCATGCCGTTATGGACGCTACACGTCCGCTCTTGATTCAGCGGTGCCGCGCAGATTTGTGACGCAGAGCGTCACCCAAGGCATTCCCACGCGGGAGCGTGAGGAATGATGATCCCAACTATCCTGTTAATCCCAGCTATCGTGCGACGCTCCGCGTCGCATGCCGTTCTGGACGCTCCATGCCCGCTCTTGATTCAGCGGCGCGGCGCAGATTTATGACGCAGAGCGTCACCCAAGGCATTCCCACGCTGGAGCGTGAGGAACGATGATCCCAACTATCCCGTTAATCCCAACTATCGTGCGATGCTCCGCGTCGCATGCCGTTCTGGACGCTCCGCGTCCTCTTTTGATTCAGCGGCGCTGCGCAGATTTGTGATGCAGAGCGTCACCCAGAGCATTCACACGCCGACGCGTGAGGAACGATAATCTCAATTCCAGGCATAAAAAAACCCCTGCATCGCTGCAGGGGTTTTTTATTGCATCAAGGATCAGCCCTTGAACACATCATCCACGCTGGTCAGCGGGTAGTGCTTCGGATACGGCAGGGTGGCAACACCGCTCTCGATGGCTGCCTTGGCAACTGCATCGGCGATCAAGCCCAGCAGGCGGGTGTCCATTGGTTTCGGGATGATGTACTCACGACCGAATTCCAGTTTGATGCCGCCGTAGGCATCGCTGACTTCCTGAGGAACAGGCAGTTTGGCCAGTTCACGCAGGGCGTTGGCTGCAGCGATCTTCATTTCTTCGTTGATACGCTTGGCGCGAACGTCCAGAGCACCGCGGAAGATGAACGGGAAGCCCAGAACGTTGTTGACCTGGTTCGGGTAATCCGAACGGCCGGTCGCCATGATCACATCGCTACGGGTGGCGTGAGCCAGCTCCGGGGAGATCTCCGGGTCCGGGTTCGAGCAGGCGAACACGATCGGGTCCTTGGCCATCAGCTTGAGGTTTTCAGCGCTCAGCAGATTAGGACCTGACAGGCCCACGAATACGTCAGCGCCATCCAGCGCATCGGTCAGCGAGCGTTTCTCGGTCGCGTGAGCGAACACAGCCTTGTACTGGTTCAGGTCGGTACGGCCGGAGTGAATGACGCCGGTACGATCGACCATGAAGATGTTTTCGATCTTCGCGCCCATGCTCACCAGCAGCTTCATGCAGGAGATGGCTGCAGCGCCAGCGCCCAGGCAGACGATCTTCGCGGTATCGAGGGTTTTACCGACAATTTCCAGTGCGTTGATCATGCCGGCAGCAGTCACGATAGCGGTGCCGTGCTGGTCATCGTGGAAAACCGGGATGTCGCACTGTTCGATCAGCGCTTTCTCGATTTCAAAGCACTCAGGTGCCTTGATGTCTTCCAGATTGATACCACCGAAGGTGATGGAGATACGCTTTACGGTGTCGATGAACGCCTGCGGGCTTTCGGAATCGACTTCGATATCGAAAACGTCGATACCGGCGAAACGCTTGAACAGAACCCCTTTACCTTCCATGACCGGCTTGGAGGCCAATGGGCCCAGATCGCCGAGGCCGAGAATAGCGGTGCCATCGGAAATAACTGCTACCAGGTTGCCTTTGCCGGTGTACTTGTAAGCCAGCTCGGGGTCACGGGCAATTTCACGCACGGGTTCAGCAACGCCAGGGCTGTAGGCCAGAGCCAGGTCACGAGCGGTTGCAGTCGGCTTGGTGAGTTCGACGCTCAGCTTCCCCGGACGAGGATTGGCATGGTATTCGAGCGCGGCAGTTTTCAAATCTGACATGTATTGGATTCCGCTTTTTTTACTGTGGGACAGACGGACCGCCGAGGATACGCAAGATGCATAGTCCTAACAAGACTGACCAGTCACTGCTGTCAATAGGCACAGGATTAGACTTTACGCTTAGATGCCTGAAACGTGAACAACCGGCCACCCATCACCAGACAACTGGCCAAAAGGCAGTATCTATCGACCTGACGGGCTCAGCATCGCGGGGTGGGTCAGTGGCAGCAGCCAGCGTGCCTGCCCTGATTTCAGAGCACCGCGCCGGGACCGATCGACCACCCAGCCGCGCGCCTCGACCTGCCGGCCCTTGAGGCGCTCCAGCATTGCCGTGTCGAATGAGTTCACGTTAGCCGGGGCAACACGCAGGACCAGCGAGCCTTGCAACTCGATCCAGATACCGCCGCGATTGCGCTGCACGCTCTTGACCTGACCGGACACAATCGCAAAGCCGCTTTTGCTCAGCCTGGTCGAGGGCTGAACCGGCGAGTCGCGCCACACACCCAATTGCGCCTGCCGCGCCGCACGTTCGGCAACTTGCTGGCAATCGACCAGCGCAACGTTGGGCGCAACGGCCACCAGATACCCCAGCCCTTCGCTGAGCAACTGCGCCTCAAGGTTTGCACCCTTGCGATCATAGACGTTGGCCAGAGTACGACCGTAATGGTCCTTGCCCTGCTGGCCGACACGCAAACCGACCTGACCGCCGCTTTCATCCACCAGTGCCTGCAAACGTCTTTTCGCAGCCTCGGCAAACGGCTCGGCAGACTGGCCTTTCTTGCCGGTCTCAGGCGTGTTGAGCCCGATCATCCGCACGCTGCGGCCATCACTCAGGCGCAGCGTGTCGCCATCGACCACACGCTGCACCTGCGCAACCGGCAACGAGGCAGGTGCCGGACAGAAGGCCTGCGCGCCGGACACCCAAATCGCGGACATAAAAAAGACGCCCACAAGGAGCGCCTTTTCAAGCAGCCTGGAGATGCCCATGGGGCAGCCAGTCTTACTTCGCTTTGGTAGCGCCGAACGCACCGAAACGGGATTTGAACTTGTCGACACGGCCGCCAACGTCAAGCGTCTTCTGCTTGCCGGTGTAGAACGGGTGGCACTCGTTGCACACGTCCAGGCTTAGCGGAGCGGCCAGGGTGGAACGGGTCTTGATGACATTGCCGCAGCTGCAGGTAGCGTCAATGGCTTCGTAAACTGGATGGATATCAGCTTTCATCGGTACTTCCTCGGTCTAACGCGCCGCCATCCAACACTATTGTTGAATACCGCACGGAAATAGGCTGCGGATAGTACCAGACAATTGCAACGACGCAAGCGAACCTTCACACCGGTCGTCTGCTAAGATCGCGCCTCCGTCATCACTCATCATCACAGGGAAACACCGCGTGCCCGACGCCATCCTGCGCCTTGCCCTGCCCTCGCCGCTTCGCCGACTGTTCGACTACCGCGCTCCTGCGGGCGTGTCGCGTAGCGCCTTGCAGCCTGGCATGCGTCTGCGGGTGCCATTCGGGCGACGGGAAATGATCGGCATTCTGGTGGAAGTGGTCGATCACAGCGAAGTGCCTGCCGACAAGCTCAAACCGGCCATCGCCCTGCTCGACAGCGAAGCGCCATTGCCGTCCGCGCTGTTCAAGCTGTGCCTGTGGACCTCGCAGTATTATCAGCACAGCCTGGGCGACACGCTGAGCTGGGCCTTGCCGGTGCTGTTGCGTCAGGGCGAACTGGCCGAAAGTCGCCAGGAACGCTTCTGGCACGTTGCACCGGGCGCCAGCGTCGGCGACCCGCGCATCGCGCGAGCGCCCAAGCAACGCGAAGCGCTGACCACCCTCGCCCAGCACCCGCATGGCGTGGCGCATCAGTTGCTGAGCAAGCTGATGCTTAATAAAGACAGCCTCAACCTGCTGCTGGCCAAGGAGCTGGTTTATGTCGAGGTTCGCAGCCACGCACCCAGCGCACGCCATGAACACTGGCTGGCCCAGCCTGAATTGCCGCTCAACACCGAGCAACGCGCTGCTTACGAAGCCATCCGTGCCGGGTTCGACAGCTTTCATGCGTTTTTGCTGGCTGGTGTCACTGGCAGTGGCAAGACTGAAGTCTATCTGCAACTGATCCGCGAAACGCTTGAGGCCGGTAAACAGGCGCTGGTGCTGATTCCGGAAATCAACCTCGGCCCGCAGACCCTGGCGCGTTTCGAACAGCGCTTCAATGCCCGCATCGCGCTGCTGCATTCGGCAGTCAACGACCGCGAACGACTGGATGCCTGGCTGGCAGCCCGCGATGGCGAAGCCGACATTATTATCGGCACGCGCTCGGCACTGTTCACGCCGATGAAGAACCCCGGCCTGATCATCATCGACGAAGAACACGACGGCTCCTATAAACAGCAGGAAGGTCTGCGCTATCACGCCCGTGATCTGGCCCTGGTGCGAGCCCGTCAGGAAAACATCCCTATCGTCCTCGGCTCGGCCACGCCTTCGCTGGAAAGCCTGCACAACGCCTACACCGGCCGCTACGGCCTGTTACGCCTGAACCAGCGTGCAGGCGGTGCGCAACAGCCGCGTTTCATGCGCCTGGACGTCAAGAGCAGGCCACTGGACAGCGGCATTTCCGGGCCGATGCAGCAAGCCATCGGCCAGACGCTTGCGGCAGGTCAGCAGGTGCTGGTCTTCCTCAACCGTCGCGGCTTCGCACCCACCTTGTTGTGCCACGACTGCGGCTGGATGTCTGGCTGCCAGCGCTGTGATGCGCGCATGACCGTGCACCAGCGCTCGGGCGAACTGCGCTGCCATCACTGCGGGTATGTCGAACGTGTACCGCGCCAGTGCCCGTCCTGCGGCAAGGTGGATTTGCGCCCGGTAGGCGCGGGCACCGAACGCGCCGAAGAGCGCCTGGCGATTCTGTTTCCGGACTTTCCCGTGCTGCGCGTGGATCGCGACAGCACCTCGCGCAAGGACGCCATGAATCAGTTATTCGCGACCATCCAGCGCGGCCAGCCCTGCATTCTGGTGGGTACGCAAATGCTCGCCAAAGGGCATCACTTCCCACGGGTAACGCTGGTGTCGATTCTGGATGCCGACGGCGGGCTGTTTTCCGGTGACTTCCGGGCCAGCGAGCGCATGGCGCAGTTGATCGTGCAGGTTGCAGGTCGTGCCGGCCGCGCGGAAGAGCCGGGCAAGGTGATCATCCAGACTCATCTGGCCGATCACCCACTGCTGATCCAACTGACCGAGCAGGGTTATTTCGCCTTCGCCGAGCAGGCCTTGAGCGAGCGTCGTTCGGCTGGCTTGCCGCCGTTTTCACACCTCGCCCTGCTGCGCGCCGAAGCGCACAAGCCGGGGCAGGCCGAAGCCTTTCTCGATCAGGCTTGCAGTGACGCCGAGCAACTGGTTGCGCAAATGGGCCTGGGCGGCATCGAGCTGCTGGGGCCGGTTCCGGCACCTATGGAACGCCGCGCCGGGCGTTACCGGGCACAGCTGCTGGTACAGTCCAGCGCACGCGCGCCACTGCACAAATTGCTTGCCACCTGGCTGCTCGCGCTGGAGCAAATGCCCAGCGGACGACAGGTCAGATGGTCGCTGGATGTGGACCCGGTGGATCTTTATTAAGTCACGCCGTTGGCAAGCACGCTTGAGCAACGGATAATGCGGAGTTTTTCCACCCGCGCATCGAAGCGCCACCGCGCTTGCGGTCGAAGAGAGCACAATGAAAGACACCATTCGCCAGCTGATTCAACAAGCCCTGACCCGTCTCGTCACCGAGGGCGTCTTGCCAGAAGGGCTGACGCCGGCGATTCAGGTGGAAAACGCCCGCGACAAGACCCACGGCGACTTCGCCAGCAATATCGCGATGATGCTCGCCAAGCCTGCCGGCATGAAACCGCGCGATCTGGCTGAAAAGCTGATCGCCGCCCTGCCTGCCGACGAGCAGGTCAGCAAGGTCGAAATTGCCGGTCCGGGCTTCCTGAACTTCTTCCAGAACACTGCGGCGCTGGCCGCACGCCTCGACGCTGCACTGGCCGACGCGCACCTGTCAGTCCGCAAGGCGGGCGCTGTACAGCGCGTGGTCGTCGATCTGTCGGCACCGAATCTGGCCAAGGAAATGCACGTTGGCCATTTGCGCTCGACCATTATTGGCGACGGCGTGGCGAACGTTCTGACGTTTTTGGGCGACACAGTCATTCGCCAGAACCATGTGGGCGACTGGGGCACCCAGTTCGGCATGCTGCTGGCCTATCTGCAGGAAAAACCGGCGACCAGCGACGAGCTGTCCGACCTGGAAAACTTCTACCGCGCCGCCAAGCAGCGCTTTGACGAATCCGAAGAGTTCGCCGAGCGGGCGCGAGGCCTGGTGGTCCAGTTGCAGGCAGGCGATGCCGAGTGTCTGGCCCTGTGGACACGCTTCAAGGACATCTCGCTGTCGCACTGCCAGGAAACCTACGAGCGCCTCAACGTCAAGCTGACCCCGGCAGATGTGATGGGCGAAAGTGCCTACAACGATGACCTGGCCAACGTGGTCAACGATCTGAAAGCCACTGGCCTGCTGGTCGAGAGCAACGGTGCGCAATGTGTGTTCCTCGAAGAATTCCGCACCGCCGATGACACGCCTCTGCCGGTGATCGTGCAGAAGGCCGGTGGCGGCTACCTGTACGCCACCACCGATCTGGCCGCCATCCGCTACCGCAGTAAGGTGCTCAAGGCTGACCGCGTGCTGTATTTCGTCGATCAGCGTCAGGCCCTGCACTTCCAGCAAGTGTTCGAAGTCGCTCGCCGCGCCGGTTTCGTCCACGACGGCATGCAGCTGGAACACATGGGTTTTGGCACCATGAACGGCGCCGATGGCCGTCCGTTCAAGACCCGCGACGGCGGCACGGTCAAACTCATCGACCTGCTCGATGAAGCCGAAGAACGTGCCTACACGCTGGTGAAGGAAAAGAACCCGGAAGTCGCCGAGGCCGAGCTGCGCAGCATTGCCAAAGCCGTGGGCATCAGCGCGGTGAAATACGCTGACCTGTCCAAGCACCGCGCCAGTGATTACAGCTTCAACTTCGATCAGATGCTGAGCTTCGAAGGCAATACCGCGCCTTATCTGCTATACGCCTACACCCGTGTGGCCGGTGTATTCCGCAAGCTGGGCACGCCGTTCGACGCCAGCAAGGGGCAGATTGTCCTGGCAGCACCGCAAGAGCAGGAACTGGCTGCACGTCTGGCGCAGTTCACTGAAACACTGAATAACGTCGCAGAAAAAGGCACACCGCACGTACTTTGTGCTTACCTGTATGACCTTGCGGGTCTGTTTTCGAGCTTTTATGAAAACTGCCCGATCCTTGGTGCGGAAAATCCCGATCAGCAGCAAAGCCGTCTGCGCCTGGCTGCCCTGACCGGCCGCACCCTCAAGCAAGGCCTGGACCTGTTGGGTCTGGAAACTCTGGAGCGTATGTAAGTTGGCAGTTGCGAAGAAGAAACCGGCACCCAAGCGGGGCGCCAGCCGTTATCAGGCACCCGCGAAGAAGCCGATTCCAGGATGGTTGTGGCTGGCGATTGGCTTGACCGTGGGCGCGTTCGTGGTCTTTCTGATGAAACTTGAACCGGGCGGCGAAGACGTCAAGCGGGTCAAGGCGGACGCCAAGGCCGCGAAGATCGCCGAGGCTAATAAAACACCACCGAGCCCGACGGCTCCGGTCAAGCCGAAGTACGACTTCTACACATTGCTGCCGGAATCGGAAGTGATCGTGCCGAACGAAGCCGTGCCAGAGAAGACCCCGCCGCCTGTGGCACCGACAGCACCGGTCTCGCCGGAGCAGGCAGCCAAGATCGACACGGCACGTGCCCAGGCAGCCCTCAGCGGCCTGACGCCTCCGCCAGCGCCACCGGTTGCCACGACCAAGCCGGCAGCAGTCACGACGTTCTTCCTGCAGGCGGGCTCGTTCCGCAAACAGGCTGACGCCGAGAAAGTCCGCGCGCAGATCATCCTGCTGGGCCAGACGTCTACCGTCGAGTCAGGCACTGTGAAAGATGAAACCTGGTACCGCGTACTGGTCGGCCCGTTCAGCAACCGCGAACAACTGACCACCGCCCAGAAACAACTGGCAAGCGGTGGATTTAGTAACCTGTTGTTGCAACAGCGTCAGAGCCGTTAGTCAAAGCACCTCTGTTTCCGTGCTCATCGCGATGTTTCGATGAGTACGAAAAACGGAGCTTCTGCCCGGTCGTCGTAGGAGCGGACTTGTCCGCGATCTGCCGGGAACCGGCAGCAAAACCAGCCGCATCGGTTTATCAGGCGCAGCCGAGGCAGCCTATTCTGGGGCCGCTTCGCAGCCCGTCGCGGACAAGTTCGCTCCCATAAAAGCAGGGAGATCGCGGACAAAAGAAGCGTCGTCCGGTCCGCTTAAAGGGTTGGGACAAGAATCGTACGATCATTTCCCCCCGATTTACCCCCAAGGTTGAAATACTCACCCACACCCCCATATGAGTTTGCATCAGGGCATTTTCGCCCCGCAGTGTGGAGACTCTCCCTTGACCACCATCGTTTCAGTGCGCCGCCACGGTAAAGTCGTCATGGCTGGCGACGGCCAGGTTTCTCTGGGCAACACCGTCATGAAAGGCAACGCCAAGAAGGTGCGCCGTCTTTATCACGGTGAAGTAATCGCCGGGTTCGCTGGCGCAACCGCCGATGCATTCACGCTGTTCGAACGCTTTGAAGCCCAGCTGGAAAAACACCAGGGGCATCTGGTTCGTGCAGCTGTCGAGCTGGCCAAGGACTGGCGTACCGATCGCTCGCTGAGCCGTCTTGAAGCAATGCTGGCCGTCGCCAACAAGGACGCCTCGCTGATCATCACCGGCAACGGCGATGTGGTCGAGCCCGAGGACGGCCTGATCGCCATGGGCTCCGGCGGCGCATTTGCTCAGGCCGCCGCACGCGCCCTGCTGCTCAAGACCGACCTGTCGGCACGCGAAATCGCCGAGACCTCGTTGCATATCGCTGGCGACATTTGCGTGTTCACCAACCACAACATCACCATTGAGGAGCAGGACCTCGTCGGCTAAGCCCTTGCCGGGCCGCACAGTCTGCGGCCCCTTCGGCTTGACCGTACCAGAGGACCGTGAATTACCATGTCCATGACTCCCCGCGAAATCGTCCACGAACTTAACCGCCATATCATCGGCCAGGACGATGCCAAGCGCGCCGTCGCCATTGCCCTGCGCAATCGCTGGCGCCGCATGCAGCTGCCTGAAGAGCTGCGCGTTGAAGTGACACCCAAGAACATTCTGATGATCGGCCCGACCGGTGTCGGCAAGACCGAAATCGCCCGTCGCCTGGCCAAGCTTGCCAATGCGCCGTTCATCAAGGTTGAAGCGACCAAGTTCACCGAAGTGGGCTATGTAGGTCGTGATGTAGAGTCGATCATCCGCGACCTGGCCGATGCGGCTATCAAGCTTCTGCGTGAACAGGAGATCATCAAGGTCCGTCATCGCGCCGAAGACGCGGCCGAAGACCGTATTCTCGATGCCCTGTTGCCGCCTGCGCGTGTCGGTTTCAATGAAGACCCTGCGCAAAGCAATGATTCCAACACCCGTCAGCTGTTCCGCAAGCGTTTGCGCGAAGGCCAGCTGGACGACAAGGAAATCGAGATCGAGATCAACGAAGCCGTAGGTGTGGATATCTCCGCGCCACCCGGCATGGAAGAAATGACCAATCAGCTGCAGAGCCTGTTTGCCAACATGGGCAAAGGCAAGACCAAGAGCCGCAAACTCAAGGTCAAGGACGCGCTCAAGCTGGTACGCGAAGAAGAAGCGGGCCGTCTGGTCAATGACGAAGAGTTGAAGGCCAAGGCGCTGGAAGCGGTCGAGCAACACGGCATCGTGTTCATCGACGAGATCGACAAGGTTGCCAAGCGCGGTAATTCGGGCGGTGTCGATGTGTCCCGCGAAGGCGTACAGCGCGACCTGCTGCCACTGATCGAAGGCTGCACCGTGAATACCAAACTGGGTATGGTCAAGACTGACCACATCCTGTTCATTGCATCTGGCGCGTTCCATTTGAGCAAGCCAAGTGATCTGGTCCCCGAGCTGCAAGGTCGTCTGCCGATCCGCGTTGAACTCAAGGCGCTGTCGCCGCAGGACTTCGAACGCATTCTCAGCGAGCCACATGCATCGTTGACCGAACAGTATCGCGAGCTGCTCAAGACCGAAGGCCTGAAGATCGAGTTCAAGCCTGAAGGCATCAAGCGTCTTGCCGAGATTGCCTGGCAGGTCAACGAGAAAACCGAGAACATCGGTGCCCGTCGCCTGCACACGCTGCTTGAGCGTCTGCTTGAGGAAGTCTCGTTCAGCGCTGGCGATTTGGCTATCAGCCCTGACGCAGCACCGATTGAAATCGATGCAGAATACGTCAACAGCCACTTGGGCGATCTGGCCGAAAACGAAGACCTCTCGCGGTATATCCTTTAAGGCTGCAAGCGGTTAGCTACAAGCTGCAAGAGGTTCTCCTCTTGCAGCTTTTTTGCTTCTGCCTGTAGCTTGTAGCTGCTCTTCCTTGAGGCTGCTTTCAATGCTCCCCACCGCCATCCAGCTGCACAAAGCTTCCAAAACCCTGACGCTGAAGTACGCGCCGGATGAGGAATATCATCTGCCCGCCGAATTTCTGCGGGTGCATTCCCCTTCTGCCGAGGTTCAGGGCCATGGCAGGCCGATCCTGCAATTCGGCAAACTGGGCGTCGGTCTGAGCAAGGTCGAGCCGGCAGGGCAATATGCACTGAAATTGACCTTTGATGATGGTCACGACTCAGGACTGTTCACCTGGGAGTACCTGTACGAGCTGGCAAGACGCCAGGAGTTCCTGTGGGAGGACTATCTGCAAGAGCTGAAAAAAGCCGGCAAATCCCGCGATCCCTCCGAGCAAGTCATCAAGCTGATGCTCTGATCCCGCCCGCCCGCGCGATCCTCACAGAACATTCAAACCCGTGCAGCCTCACCGCTCGCCGTTTTAGGACGCGCTTTCTAATCGTTTTTGTTTCAATGTTCCGTGCAGCGGCCAATGAGTGGCTGACGCTGCTTGCGATTTTTTGAAATCTCGCGTAACCAATAACCTTGGCAAGTTCCCTGCATCGAAGTCGATGCGAGAAACAGCCTGCAAGGCATGAGTTACACGAGCAGTAGTGCTGGCTAACCGCCTGTGTCACTGGTTCACGGGCAAGGAATGTCAGTGTTCGCATCAAGACAATGGAGCGTCGTAGATGAGTAACGCGAAAGACGATGACCTGCAGCGCCAGGCTTCCGAGCACACCCTGGGCCTCAACCCGGTCGTTGGCCTGCGGCGCAAGGATTTACTGAGCACTGCCCGGATGGTTTTGCGTCAGGCTTTCAAGCAACCGATCCACAGCATCAAGCACGTCGCACACCTGAGCGTCGAACTCGGCAACGTGATCTTCGGCAAATCTGCCTTGCAGCCAACACCGGATGACCGCCGCTTCGCTGATCCGGCCTGGAGCCAGAACCCGCTGTATCGCCGTTACTTGCAGACTTACCTCGCCTGGCGCAAGGAACTGCATGACTGGATCGGTGGCAGCGATCTCACCCCGCAAGACATCAGTCGCGCGCACTTTGTGATCAACCTCATGACCGAGGCCATGTCACCGACCAACTCTGCCGCTAACCCGGCCGCCGTGAAACGGTTCTTTGAAACCGGCGGTAAAAGCCTGCTCGATGGTCTGTCGCACTTGGCCAAGGACCTGGTGAACAACGGCGGAATGCCGAGCCAGGTCAACATGGACGCGTTTGAGGTTGGCAAAAACCTGGGCACCACTGAGGGGGCCGTGGTGTTTCGCAATGACGTACTGGAATTGATCCAGTACAAGCCGATTACCGAGCAGGTTCACGAGCGACCGCTGCTGGTGATCCCGCCGCAGATCAACAAATTCTATGTCTTCGACCTGAGCCCGGAAAAAAGCCTGGCGCGCTTCTGCCTGCGCAGTAACGTGCAGACCTTCATCATCAGTTGGCGCAACCCGACCAAGGCGCAACGCGAATGGGGGCTGTCGACCTATATCGAGGCGCTCAAGGAGGCGGTCGATGTGGTGCTGGCGATCACCGGCAGCAAAGACCTCAACATGCTGGGTGCCTGCTCCGGCGGCATTACCTGCACGGCGCTGCTGGGCCACTACGCAGCCTTGGGCGAAAAGAAAGTCAACGCCATGACCCTGCTGGTCAGCGTGCTCGATACAACGCTGGATACCGAGGTCGCGCTGTTCGTCGACGAGCAGACTTTGGAAACCGCCAAGCGCCATTCCTATCAGGCGGGCGTGCTGGAAGGTCGTGACATGGCCAAGGTGTTTGCCTGGATGCGCCCTAACGACCTGATCTGGAATTACTGGGTCAACAATTACCTGCTGGGCAACGAGCCGCCCGTCTTCGACATTCTGTTCTGGAACAACGACACCACACGCCTGCCCGCCGCCTTTCACGGCGACCTGATCGAAATGTTCAAGAACAACCCGCTGACCCGCGCCAACGCGCTGGAAGTCTGCGGCACGCCGATCGACCTCAAGCAGGTAACGGCCGACGTGTTCTGCCTGGCTGGCACCAATGACCACATCACGCCGTGGGCCTCATGCTACAAATCAGCACGGCTGTTTGGTGGCAAGACCGAGTTTGTACTGTCCAGCAGCGGCCATATCCAGAGCATCCTCAACCCGCCGGGCAACCCCAAGTCGCGTTACATGACTCACGACGAGCTGCCAGCAGACCCGGCGGCCTGGCAGGAAAACGCTACCAAGCACACCGATTCCTGGTGGCTACACTGGCAAGAGTGGCTGGCTACGCGCTCGGGCAAGTTGAAAAAGGCGCCTGCCGGGCTTGGTAACAAAGCCTATCCGGCAGCCGAGGCAGCGCCCGGAACCTATGTTCACGAGCGTTAGACCCGTCAGTCTTGAAAAAACCCGGGGTGCGTTCCCGGCGGTTAAATCAACAGGGCTTAGCGCATGCCGCAACCGTTTGTTTTTCGCTCCATCGACCTGAACGGACACACTATTCGTACGGCCGTGCGCCCAGGCAAGAGCCATCTGACACCGCTGCTGATCTTCAACGGCATCGGTGCCAACCTGGAACTGGTGTTCCCGTTTGTTGAAGCACTGGACCCGGACCTGGAAGTCATCGCCTTCGATGTGCCGGGGGTCGGTGGTTCGTCGACGCCCAATCGGCCTTATCGCTTTCCGGGACTGGCGAAGCTCGCAGCGCGCATGCTCGATTACCTCAACTACGGGCAGGTCAATGCGATCGGTGTTTCGTGGGGCGGGGCGCTGGCTCAGCAGTTCGCTCATGACTACCCGGAGCGCTGCAAGAAACTGGTGCTGGCCGCCACGTCGGCAGGCATGGCGATGGTGCCGGGCAAGCCTCGCGTGCTGTGGTTGATGGCCAGCCCGCGCCGCTACATTCAGCCGTCGCATGTGATCCGTATTGCACCGGAGATCTACGGCGGCGCGTTTCGACGTGATCCTAATCTGGCGGCCAATCATGCTGCCAAGGTGCGCTCGTCCGGCAAGCTGGGCTATTACTGGCAATTGTTCGCGGGCATGGGCTGGACCAGCATTCACTGGCTGCACAAGGTTCACCAGCCGACTCTGGTTCTGGCCGGTGATGACGACCCGCTGATTCCGCTGGTGAATATGCGCCTTTTGGCCTGGCGAATACCCAATGCCCAGCTACACATCATCGATGACGGGCATTTGTTCCTGATCACGCGTGCCGAAGCCGTGGCACCGATCATCATGGGTTTTCTGCAACAGGAACGGCAGCGCGCAGTCATGCACCCGCAGCCAACGCCGCCCAGAACGCGCTGATAGCGCCAGCACGCCCGTTAATATGAACAGCCCGAGAGAAACAGCGTCACCCACTGCGCAACACACTGGAGTTTTGACCGCGCAGAACGACGCCAGCCCCTTCGCAAGCGGACTGGCGCCAACCCATGAGTTGCCTGACGAAGGAGTGTTGCCCTCATGCAAGAAAAATCGGCAAAGGTTGCCAGCGCTGCACCCACAAATCTCATCAACGCGCAGAGCGCCATCACCGGCCTGCGCGGGCGAGACCTGTTTTCTACCTTGCGCAACGTCGCAGCCCAGGGTTTGCGGCACCCATTTCGTAGCGCTCGCCATGCTCTGGCGCTGGGCAAGCAGTTGGGGCGGGTGGTGCTGGGCGAAACACCCTATCCGCACAATCCCAAAGACCCCCGCTTCGCCGACCCGACCTGGAGTCTCAACCCGCTTTATCGCCGGGGTTTGCAGGTGTATCTCAGCTGCCAGCATCAGGTCAGGCAATGGATTGATGACAGCGATCTGTCCACGGAAGACCGTGTGCGCGCGCACTTTCTGTTCACACTGATCAACGATGCGCTGGCACCTTCCAATACGCTGCTCAACCCGCAGGCCGTCAAAGAGCTGTTCAACTCGGGTGGTACCAGCCTGATCAAGGGCCTGAGCCACATGGCCGATGATCTGTTGCACAACAGCGGGCTACCCAGCCAGACCACCAAAGACGCTTTTGAGGTAGGCCGAACCGTAGCGACCACGCCCGGTGCGGTGGTGTTTCGCAACGAAATGTTCGAGCTGATCCAGTATCGACCGATGAGCGAAAAGCAGTTCAGCCGACCGGTCCTGATCGTGCCGCCGCAGATCAACAAGTTCTACATCTTCGACCTCAGCCCAACCAACAGCTTTGTGCAATATGCCCTCAAGAACGGCCTGCAGACCTTTGTCATCAGCTGGCGCAACCCGGATGTCCGCCATAGGGAGTGGGGGCTGTCCAGTTATGTTGAAGCGACCGAGCAGGCGATGAATATCTGCCGGGCGATTAGCCCAGCACGCGAGGTCAATCTGGTGGGCGCTTGCGCGGGAGGTCTGACCGTTGCTGCGTTACTGGGTCACTTGCAGGCCAAGCGCCAAACCCGCCGCGTGGCCAGCGCAACTTATATGGTCAGCCTGCTGGACAGCCAGATCGAAAGCCCGGCCACGCTGTTTATCGACGAGCAAACGCTTGAAGCTGCAAAGCGCCGCTCCTATCAGCGCGGCGTACTGGAGGGCAGCGAGATGAATCGGGTGTTTTCCTGGATGCGCCCCAATGACCTGATCTGGACTTACTGGATCAACAATTACCTGCTGGGCAAATCGCCACCTCCGTTCGACATTCTTTACTGGAACAACGACACCACACGCCTACCCGCTGCGTTGCACGGTGATCTGCTGGACTTCTTCAAGCACAACCCGCTCAGCCATCCGGGTGGCCTGGAGGTCTGCGGGACCCCCATCGACCTGCAGAAAGTCACGGTGGACAGTTTCAGCATCGCTGGCATCAACGACCACATCACGCCATGGGACGCGGTGTACCGCTCTACGCTGCTATTGGGCGGCGAGCGGCGCTTCGTGCTGTCCAACAGCGGCCATGTGCAGAGCATTCTCAACCCGCCGGGCAACCCGAAAGCCAACTATGTCGAGAACAGCAAGCTGAGCAGCGACCCGCGCGCCTGGTACTACGACGCGCAGCATCATGATGGCAGCTGGTGGCCGAACTGGCTGAAGTGGATTCAGGAGCATTCCGGGGCCGAGCACGACACCAGGACGGAGCTGGGCAACGCCACTTACCCGCCAATGGAGGCTGCGCCCGGGACTTATGTGCATGTGCGCTGAAACGCTGGATTGCGCCCTGCCCGATCAGACAAAGCCGGCCCTTTGACTCTTGAACAAGAAGACTGGATGAAAACCCGCGAACGTATCCTTGAATGTGCCTTGACGTTGTTCAACCAGCAGGGCGAGCCCAATGTTTCCACGCTGGAAATCGCCAATGAAATGGGTATCAGCCCCGGCAATCTGTATTACCACTTTCATGGCAAGGAGCCGTTGATTCTGAGTCTTTTCGAGCGGTTCCAGGCAGAGCTGGCACCCCTGCTCGATCCGCCTTCGGATGCCAGGCTTGAGGCCGAAGACTACTGGATGTTTCTGCACCTGATTGTCGAGCGGTTGTCGCACTATCGTTTCCTGTTTCAAGACCTGTCCAACCTCGCCGGAAGGTTGCCAAAGCTGGCCCGCGGCATTCGCAACCTGCTCAACTCGATCAAGAAAACTCTCGCGTCACTGCTGGCCCGTTTGAAATCGCGGGGGCAACTGGTCAGCGAAACCCAGGCGCTGGGGCAACTGGTGGAACAGATCACCATGAACCTGCTGTTTTCGCTGGATTACCAACGCATTCTGGGCCGCGAGGGTGATGTGCGGGTGGTGGTCTACCAGATCATGATGCTCGTGACCCCACACCTGCTGCCCACCTCGAGGCAGGCTGCCGAACAGCTGGCGATGGAGTATCTGGGTAGGTAAACCTGGGCACGATAAGAAAGTTAACGTTAGCGCTCCTCACGCTCCAGCCCACACCTCTATCGCTCCTCACGCTCCAGCGTGGGAATGCCTTGGGTGACGCTCTGCGTCACAACTCTGCGCCACGCCGCATGCTCAAGACCGGACGCGGAGCGTCCAGAACGGCATGCCGACGCGGAGCGTCGCACGATAATTGAGTTCGCTCCCACGGCCTTCGGCCAGAAGCATTGGCACAGGCGGTGTTCGGGGATATCAAAAAAGCCCGGCCTGCTTGGCAGACCGGGCTTCGATGTTGCAGCTGTCTGTCAGGACTGGCTGGCGGGTGTTGCCGGTGCTGCGCTCGGGGATGATGCAGCGGGTGCCGCACCGGTTGCTGGAGTCGCCGATGCAGCAGGCTTGGCGGCAGGCTTGGCAGCCGGTTTTCTGGCTGCTGGTTTCTTCGCCGCGGCCGGCTTGGCAACCGTTTTGGCCTTGCTGGCGGTGGCAGTAGCGGCCTTGCTGGCTGCATCGACCGGTTTGGCCGCAGCTTTCTTGACTGCTGGTTTGGCCGCTGCGGTTTTCTGCGCCGTTTTATCCGCTGTTTTGGCGACGGTTTTAGCCGCAGCCTTGACCAAAGGTTTTGCCGCAGTTTTCGGTGCAGGTTTAGCCGCAGCAGAACTCGAAGCGACCGGTTTGGCTTTCTCACCCGTCAACAGCTCGATCTGCCGGGTCAGTTGGTCGACCTTGCTGTGCAGCGCCTGAACTTCATTGCGGCTCGGCACGCCCAAACGCGAAATGGCACTGTTCAGGCGCTTGTCGAAGGCCCCTTCCAGCTCATTCCATTTACCCACCGCGAGGTCTTTCACATCACCGACCCGCGATTTCGCGGTCTTGGCGGTGTCCTTGACCTCATCGAGCTGCTTCTGCGCCTCGACCTTGGTCTGCTTCTCGGCTTTCTCGCCGTCTTTGACCAGTGTCTCGAAAAGCTTGCTGCCGTCATTGCTTATCTTGGAATAAGCGCCCAGGCCCGCCAGCCAGATCTGGCGAGAGTATTTCTCGACCTCACCAATCCATGAGCTGCCGTCTTTGTCGGTTTTTTTCTTGCCAGCCATCCTGCTCTCCTTATTGTCCAGACTCTGAACGTTCGAATCGTTTCGACCCGGAGCGTTCAAGCTTTTTAGGCACGACACGTTCAAGCAATGCCGTCAGCTCGTCGAGCTTGGCAGAGAGCGTGTCAACATCATGTTTAGACGGGATTGCGATGCGGTTCAAGGCTTTTGCGACGCGACGGTCGAAAGCACTCTCGATTCTGCCGAGTTGCGCCTCGACACGACCTTTGGCGTAAGACACTTCGCCCTTGACCGAGTCGATTTCGCCGTTGGCCGCAAGACGCTTTTCATCGACCGTTTTGACGACTTCCTTTTCGGCCTGCTCGCCAGTCCTGATCAAGTCCCTGACGTACTGTGTGCCTTCCTCGTTGACCCTGGAATAGGCCCCCAGACCGGCCAGCCAGATCTTGCGGGCATACAGCCTGACGTCGGAAAGCGTGGAGGATTGCTGGTCTTCGATGTTTTTCTTCGTGTTCGCTCTGGCCATGGTGCACCTCATGCTCGAAAGTTGAAGGAACCGCCCAGCTATGGGCATAAGCACAACGTTACGGAGAAAAATTAGAATGCTCACCCTAGGGCGAATGCTCAGGCGGCCAGTGCTTTATCCAGGACGCGCTCGACTTCAGTCTTGATGGAGCCGCTCATGGCCGACAGGATGAAGTTCAGCTCGATGTTGATACGGATCAACGCGTCTTCGACTTCAACCTTGCCCTTGGCCCCCTTGCCTTCCAGTTTTACGGTATCGCCTGCCCATTCGTGCGCCAGTCCGTATTTGTCGGAAAGCTTCTCGACCAGTTGCTCGGCCCTCTCGCGAGCCTTTTCCCGGCCCAGTGCGTGCGGGCGTTCAACGGTTATCTTGGCCATGCAGGCTTCCTTGATGATCAGATGAAATGCGGCGCAACTATATACAGCCGTCTGCATCCAAGAAAGCGTTGCCGGTGAGCCTTGTCAAGACAAAGCCGGCCCTGGCGATTAGAATGACCCGCACTCTATTCCGGTGAAGCGATATGAACGATCAGCGCAAAGGCAGCGATGCCGAACCTACGACTCACTTCGGTTACAAAAATGTACCGGAAAGCCAGAAGGCAGAAAAAGTCGCTGAGGTTTTCCATTCGGTTGCAGCCAAATACGACCTGATGAACGACCTGCTGTCCGGTGGCATGCATCGTCTGTGGAAGCGTTTTGCAATCGAGCTTTCAGGCGTTCGTACCGGCAACCGCGTGCTCGACATTGCCGGCGGCACGGGCGACCTGACCCGTAAGTTCTCGAACCTGGTCGGCCCGACCGGGCAAGTGGTTCTGGCTGACATCAACGCCTCCATGCTCAAGGTCGGCCGTGACCGCCTGCTGGACCTTGGCGTGTCGGGCAACGTCGAGTTCGTCCAGGCCGACGCCGAGAAGCTGCCGTTCCCGGACAACCATTTCGACTGCGTGACCATCGCCTTCGGCCTGCGCAACGTGACGCACAAGGAAGACGCTCTGCGTTCCATGCTGCGCGTGCTCAAGCCCGGTGGACGCCTGCTGGTGCTGGAGTTTTCCAAGCCGACCAACAAGCTCATGTCCAAGGCCTATGACGCCTATTCGTTCGCGTTCATGCCGTTGATGGGCAAACTGGTCACCAATGACTCGGAAAGCTACCGCTATCTGGCCGAATCGATCCGCATGCACCCCAACCAGGAAACCCTCAAGTCCATGATGGTCGAAGCCGGTTTTGACCGTGTGACCTACCACAACATGACGGCGGGCGTCGTGGCTTTGCATCGCGGTATCAAACCCTGATGTTGCTTCGGGGGCTGCTCGCCAGTATCGAGCACGGCATCAATCGCGTGTTGCGCCTGGACAGCACCGCGCTACCGCGTATGGCGCGCCTGTCCGGGCATGTCATTGCCGTGGACTGTCGCGATCCGTCTCTGAAAATCTTCATCCTGCCCAGTGACGAAGGCCTGCTGCTGGCAGCAGACTGGGCTGCCGACGCCGACTGCACCTTGCGTGCGCCAGCCTCCAGCCTGCTGCGTCTGGCCCTGAGCAAGGACAAGACCGCTGTGCTGCATGGCCCCGACGTCGAGCTGGACGGTGACAGTGGCGTACTGCTGGAACTGGTCGGCATTCTTCAGGACCTGGAACTGGACTGGGAACACGAACTGTCCAACTGGGTCGGCCCGGTGGCCAGTCAGCTGTTCAGCAGCCGACTGCGCAACAGTGGACGCTGGACACGTGAAAGTTTCACCAGCCTCAGCCAGAACGTTGCCGACTACCTCAGCGAAGAATCGCGTACGCTGGTGGGTAAGCACGAAGCTGAAGCACGATTCGCCGAACTCGATCAGATCAAACTCGATCTGGACCGTCTTGAGGCGCGCTTTGCCCGCCTCGCCCACTCCCTCAATACCAGCGATAACGCATGAAGCTGCTTGCCGTCCGCCGTTTGTTTCGCATTCAACGTGTCGTTATCCGCTATCGCCTTGATGACCTGTTGTTCGCCCTGCCCCTGCCCTGGTGGATGCTCGCGGTGCGTTTCGTGCTGCCCTGGCGCTGGCTGCCACGGCGCAAATCCGAGCTGAGCCGTGGTGTACGCTTTCGTCTGGCATTGCAGGACCTGGGGCCGATTTTCATCAAGTTCGGGCAACTGCTGTCTACCCGGCGCGACTTGCTGCCCGAAGACATCGCCGACGAACTGATGCTGCTGCAGGACCGCGTGCCGCCGTTCGACCAGCAGGTGGCCATCAATCTCATCGAAGAACAACTGGGCGCACGTATCTGCGACGTCTTCAGTCGCTTTGACGAAACCCCGCTGGCATCTGCTTCGGTCGCCCAGGTGCATGCCGCCTGTTTGAAGACCGGCGAAGAAGTCGTGGTGAAAGTGGTACGCCCAGGCCTCAAGCCGGTTATTGGCCAGGACCTCGCGTGGCTGTTCATCCTTGCCCGCATGGCCGAGCGCGTGTCAGCCGATGCACGCCTGCTGCACCCGGTGCAGGTGGTGATGGATTACGAAAAAACCATCTACGACGAGCTGGACCTGCTGCGTGAAGCCGCCAACTCCAGCCAGTTGCGTCGCAACTTCGAAGGCTCGGACCTGCTCTACGTGCCACAAGTCTACTGGGACTGGTGCCGCCCCAAAGTGCTGGTCATGGAGCGTATCTACGGCCTGCAGGTCACCGATATGGCCGGGCTGGCCGACCAGCGTACCGACATGAAACTGCTGGCCGAGCGCGGCGTGGAAATCTTCTTCACCCAGATATTTCGCGACAGTTTCTTCCACGCCGACATGCACCCCGGCAATATTTTCGTCAGCACGGTCAACCCGTGGAGCCCGAAATACATTGCCATCGACTGCGGCATCGTCGGCAGCCTGACGCCGGAAGATCAGGATTATCTGGCCCGTAACCTGTTTGCCTTCTTCAAGCGTGATTATCGTCGGGTTGCGCAGCTGCACATTGATTCGGGCTGGGTGCCGGCAGAAACCAAGCTCAATGAATTCGAAGCTGCAATCCGCACGGTCTGCGAGCCGATTTTCGAGAAGCCGCTCAAGGATATTTCCTTTGGTCAGGTGCTGATGCGCCTGTTTCAAACCGCGCGCCGCTTCAATATGGAAGTCCAGCCGCAATTGGTTCTGCTGCAAAAGACCCTGCTCAATATCGAGGGGCTGGGTCGTCAGTTGTACCCTGATCTGGACCTGTGGAGCACCGCGCAGCCTTATCTGGAGCGCTGGATGCGTGAACGGGTCAGCCCGAAAACCCTGCTTGGCAATCTGCAGTCACAGGTCGAGCAACTGCCGCATATCGCGGGCATGACCCGCGATTTGCTGGAGCGCATGTCTCGCCCGCACGCTTCGGATCCGCCCCGTCCCTGGCACGAACGCAAGGACGAGCCGGTCCTGCGGCTTATCGGTGCAGCGTTGCTGGTAGGTGGCGCGATACAGGGCTGGGTGATGAGCGAGGCAGCTACGCAGCTGCTGACGCTCACCGCCTGGCCAGCGGCGATCATGCTGATTGCCGGGCTGTATCTGATCGTTCGCCGATAGCCAGCAGCGTATGGCGCTGGCACACTGTTCAATCCGCCGGGCATGAAAGCCGGCTGCCGGAGTAGATATGAAAGACTGGCTGGACGAGATTCACTGGAACAGCGACGGTCTGGTGCCTGCAATCGCTCAGGATCACAAGACCGGTCGAGTATTGATGATGGCCTGGATGAACCGCGAAGCCCTGAGCCTGACGGCGTCGGAGAATCGTGCCATCTATTGGTCGCGTTCGCGTGGCAAACTCTGGCGTAAAGGTGAAGAATCAGGTCACGTGCAAAAGCTGCACGAACTGCGCCTGGACTGTGATGCCGATGTCATTATCCTGATGGTCGAGCAGATCGGCGGTATCGCGTGCCACACCGGCCGCGAAAGTTGCTTTTACCGAGTGTACGAAAACTCAGGCTGGAAGACCGTCGACCCGGTTTTGAAAGATCCTGACGCTATTTACTCAGCAGGCCACTGAACATGACTGATACGTTGTCCCGTCTGGCCGAGGTGCTGGAATCACGCAAGGACGCCGCTGCCGACAGTTCCTACGTCGCCAGCCTGTATCACAAGGGCCTGAACAAGATTCTGGAAAAGCTCGGTGAAGAATCGATCGAGACCATCATCGCTGCCAAGGACGCTGCAGTCAGCGGAGATTGCAGCGACGTGATCTATGAAACCGCTGACCTGTGGTTTCATAGCATGGTGATGCTCGCAGCGCTGGGTCAGCACCCACAAGCCGTGCTCGATGAACTGGACCGCCGATTCGGCCTGTCCGGCCACGCGGAAAAAGCCGCTCGCACGGCAGAATAACGCTCACCCCTTTCAAGCTTGAAATCTTTTACGAGGACTGTTTCATGGGTATTTTTGACTGGAAACACTGGATCGTCATCCTGATCGTCGTGGTACTGGTTTTCGGGACCAAGAAACTCAAGGGTCTGGGCAGCGACGTCGGCGAATCGATCAAGGGCTTTCGCAAGGCGATGAATGACGATGACAAGCCAGCAGAACAGCCTGCACCTCAGCCACAGCAGGCACAGGCTGCCCCTCAGGGTTCGCCATTGAATCAGCCGCATACCATCGACGCGCAGGCGCACAAAGTCGACGAGCCGATCCGCAAAGACCAGGTTTAAGCCCATGTTCGGTATCAGCTTCTCTGAACTGCTGCTTGTCGGCCTGGTTGCCTTGCTGGTACTGGGCCCAGAGCGCCTGCCGGGTGCGGCACGCACCGCAGGCTTATGGATCGGCCGGTTGAAGCGCAGCTTCAATGCGATCAAACAGGAAGTTGAACGTGAAATCGGGGCCGACGAAATTCGTCGGCAGCTGCACAACGAGCACATTATTTCGCTGGAAGACGAGGCGCGCAAAATGTTCGCGCAGAATCAGCACCCCGAGACCACCTACGAGCCGGTTAGCCCGCAGCCGGCCTCGGTGCAGCCCGACGCCGCCAACACTGGTCACAACACCCTCGGCCCGGCGGAACCTGCGGCACCGAAAACCGCACTGTCGCTGGAGAAAACCGCGAAGCCTGTCGATGCCGATACACCGGTCCCGACGCCTCCCGTCCACGATTCGTCATTGCCACCGCGAGCCCCATGAGCGCTGATACCCCGGAAAACGATCAGCAAATGCCGCTGATCTCGCACCTCACCGAGCTGCGTACACGTCTGTTGCGTTGTGTCGCGGCAGTGTTCCTGATTTTTGCCGGTCTGTTCTACTTCACGCAGAAGATCTACACATTGGTCTCGGCGCCGCTGCGCGTCTATCTGCCTGAAGGCGCGACAATGATCGCCACCGACGTGGCCTCGCCATTCATCACGCCGTTCAAGCTGACCATGATGGTCGCGCTGTTTCTGTCCATGCCGGTCATCCTGCACCAGATCTGGGGCTTTATCGCGCCGGGCTTGTATAAGCACGAGAAGCGCGTTGCAGTGCCACTGCTGGTGTCGAGCATCATCCTGTTCTACGCAGGCATGGCCTTCGCGTACTTTTTGGTCTTCCCGCTGATTTTCCACTTCTTCGCCAGCGTTACACCGGAAGGCGTGTCGATGATGACCGACATCGCCAGTTATCTGGACTTCGTGATGACGTTGTTCTTCGCCTTTGGCGTGGCCTTCGAAATCCCGGTGGCCGTGGTGCTGCTGGTGTGGATCGGTATTGTCGACGTCAAGTACCTGAAAAAGATCCGTCCTTACGTGATCATCGGCTGCTTCGTGGTCGGCATGATCCTGACGCCGCCGGACATCTTCTCGCAGACGCTGCTGGCAGTACCGATGTGGCTGCTATTCGAGCTGGGCGTGCTGTGCAGTTCGATGATCAAGAAGCGTGGTGAACATCCGGACGATCAGGCCGAGGACGCTGACAAGCAGGATCAGCCGCCCGCGACAACACCGTGAACCTGCTGTTGCTTGAGGAAGCCGATTTCATTGCGGCTGACCGGGTGGTCCTGCGTGACCGCCGCCTGAAGCACATGCAGGAGGTGCATCGTGCAGAGGTCGGCGACAGTCTGCGCGTCGGCCGCATTAATGGCCTGCTGGGCAGCGCCGAACTGCTGCGCCTTGAACCTCATGAAGCAGAGCTGCGTGTTTCGCTGGATAGCGCCCCGCCGGCAAAACTGCCCATCACCCTGTTGCTGGCACTGCCACGCCCCAAGATGCTCCGCCGGGTGTTCCAGACCATCGCGACCATGGGGGTGCCGAAAGTCATCCTGCTGAACAGCTACCGGGTAGAAAAAAGCTTCTGGCAGACGCCATTTCTGGAGCCCGAGGCCATTCGCGAGCAATTGATTCTGGGGCTGGAGCAAGCGCGCGATTCTGTGCTGCCGGAAGTCATCATCGAAAAGCGCTTCAAGCCGTTCGTTGAAGACCGTTTGCCGCACATGGCTGCAGGCACCCTGGGCCTGGTCGGCCACCCCGGTGACTTGCCTGCCTGCCCGCGCGCGGTTACCCAGCCTGTCACGCTGGCTATCGGCCCCGAAGGCGGCTGGATCCCTTATGAAGTCGACTTGTTGCGACAATCCGGCTTGCAGCCTGTGCAACTTGGCGAGCGCATTCTGCGCGTCGAAACCGCTGTAACTGCCCTTCTCGCTCGTCTGTTCTAGACTCTGTTACATCAACCAGGCCGCTTCAGTTAGTTGATGCGCTGCCGATGTAAGTGCATTCATAAAAGAACAGACAGCTAAGGAGTGGTCATGTCTCGTGGGTTATCTCAACGTCTCGCCAATGCGAGTGTCAGCCTGAAATTGGGAATAGGCTTTGGTCTGGTCATGCTAATGACCCTGATGATCTCGGCCACAGGCTGGTTCAGCAACCAGGCACTGATCGATCGTGGAGATCGTGTCACAGCGATTGCAGAAATCAACGAGCTGACGCTCCAGCTACGCATCGACCGCACCCGTTACGAAGACCTGTTCAACGCAGAAAGCGCGGCCGAAGTCAGAAAGACCCTGGATCAACTTGATGCCGCACTGGTGCACGCGCGAAATCTGCTGCGCTCGCCCGAAAACATCCAGTCACTCGACGGCCAGATTCAGTCCGCTCGCGAATACCGCCAGTCTTTCGCTGACATGACCAAAGCTATCGATGCTCGCGAGATCAGCCGCAGCCAGATGGGCGACAATGCTGACAAGGCGGTGGATCAGGCAAACAAGGTTGAAGCCGAGCTGCTCAAGGCAGACAACATCCTCGCCTTTAACGGCATCGTCGGCGTCAGCAAGCTGATTCAGCAGGCGCGCTTCCAGGTTCGCGGTTACACCTACAGCGGCCGCCCGGATTTCGAAAAGAACGCCAACCAGGCCATTGATGAAGCCATTACCGGGATCAATACCCTGGCCGGTGACATTTCCTCCGAGTACCTGCCGTTGCTGCAGCAGGCCGTTGTCGGGCTCAACGGCTACCGCGCGGCAGTAGGCCAGTATCGGGACACGCAAGCCGCCAGCAAGGCCGCGCTGGAGAAAATGACGGCACTGGGCACCAAGATGCTGACCACCAGCGATGACATGATCGCCAGGCAGAACAAAAGCCGCGACGCAGACAGCGAAAAATCTGTTTTTATGATCACGGTGGCCACCGCTCTGGCCTTGGTGATCAGCATTCTGGCAGCCTGGGTAATCACTCGTCAGATTACAACGCCCCTGCAGGAAACCCTTGAAGTGGTGGAGAGAGTTGCTTCCGGCGACCTGAGTCGCAACCTGCGGGTCGACCGCAAGGACGAGTTGGGCAAGCTGCAAAGCACGATCCAGCGCATGACCGTCAGCCTGCGCGAGCTGGTGGGCGGAATTCGCGATGGCGTGACCCAGATCGCCAGCGCAGCGGAAGAACTCTCGGCAGTGACCGAACAGACCAGTGCCGGGGTCAACAGCCAGAAGGTCGAGACCGATCAGGTCGCCACCGCCATGCATGAAATGACTGCCACCGTTCAGGAAGTCGCGCGCAACGCCGAAGAAGCCTCTGAAGCAGCCGTCGCCGCCGACCAGCAGGCCCGTGATGGTGAGCGAGTGGTCAACGAAGCCATTGCGCAAATCGAGCGCCTGGCTTCTGCAGTGGGCAATTCCAGCGAAGCCATGGGCGCTCTGAAGCAGGAAAGCGACAAGATCGGCAGCGTGCTGGACGTCATCAAGTCGGTCGCGGAACAGACCAACCTGCTGGCGCTGAACGCCGCCATCGAGGCCGCCCGCGCCGGTGAGGCGGGTCGGGGCTTTGCCGTGGTCGCCGATGAAGTGCGCAGCCTGGCGCAGCGCACGCAAAAGTCTACCGAAGAGATCGAAGCGCTGATCGCCCGTCTGCAAAGCGGCACACAGCAGGCCGCTACCGTCATGGACAGCAGCCGGGAACTGAGCACCAGTAGCGTTGAGCTGACACGTCGGGCCGGTGGCTCATTGGAAAACATCACCAAAACCGTCTCGGCTATCCAGGCAATGAACCAGCAGATTGCAGCGGCCGCCGAGGAACAGAGCGCGACCGCAGAAGAGATCAACCGCAGCATCATCAATGTCCGCGATGTGTCCGAACAGACGTCTGCGGCCAGCGAAGAGACCGCGGCGTCCAGTGTCGAACTGGCAAGACTTGGCAACCATCTTCAATTGCTGGTGAGTCGCTTTACTGTCTGACCTGGCAGCATCCAGCCCGCGCCAGCACTGAGCGCGGGCTTCTTTTCCCGTAAAAACGTGACACCGTTCACCCCTCCTTCGTGCTCGGAAATATCCTACGACCTTCTCAGGTCACGCAATGAATCACCACGCCGATGCGCTCACAACGCATGTTCTGACTCGCCCGGAACATGCTTTTGTTCGCTCATTGCAGGAGATTCCTATGTTCCGACTGATCAATCACGCGCTCGGCAACATGAACGTCAGATTCAAACTGTCACTGGGTTTTGGCCTGGTGCTGTTATTGACGCTGATCATCACACTGACCGGCTGGCATGGTCTGTACACCATGATCGACCGCTCCGAGTCGCTCTCGGACATTGCCCAGCTCAACAGCCTCACCAAAGACCTGCGTGCCGAACGTATCACCGATCGCGTGGAAAAGACGCCAGAAAGCACGGCATTGGTGACAGACAAACTCAACGAAATGAAAGCCCAGCTCACAGCGCTGCACCGACAGAGCCTGGAGACGGAAACCATTACGCTGCTCAATGGACAGTTTGAGACGGTAAGCAGACTCGAGAAAACCTTCGCCGACGTCCGGGCCAACCGTCAGACTCGTAACCAGGTACGCACGCGCCTGGAGCAGACGTCAGAGCAGGCCTTGCAGGCTATCGCACTGGTTGAGAGCGAGGTACTCAAGAGCGTAAGCCAGGAACAGGACAGCACTGAGCGGATGGAGGAATTCACCAACATTTCCCAGCTCAGGCAGCAGGTACAGATCGCTCGCTATCAGGTACAGGCCTATACCTTCACCACTCGCGATGCCGATGAAGCCGCAGCCATTGTCGCCATCGACGAAGCGCTCAAGGAAATCGGGCAGATCGGGCAGGACGAGGACAGTGAAAGCCTTCAGGGCCTGGGAGCCGCCACTACAGCCCTGCAAGGCTATCGGGAAAGGCTCAACGAGTTCAAACAGATACAAACCAAAGCCGAGGCGGACCAGGAACTTATGAGAAGTCTCGGCGACCAGTTGCTGGACTCCGTCGCCGCGTTGAACCGTCTGCAAACCGCTCAGCGCGACAGTGAAGCAGTCAATTCCAGCACCACCCTGAGCAGTGTTGCGGGCCTGGCGCTGCTGGTCGGGTTGCTGGCCGCCTGGGTCATGACCCGGCAGATCACCGTACCTTTACAGCAGACGCTGCTTGTCGCAGCACGTATCGCTCAGGGTGATCTGAGTCGGGACATGTCAGTGACCCGTCGTGACGAAATGGGTCAGTTACAAGGCAGTATGCAGACCATGACGGTCAGCCTGCGCGAGCTGGTCGGCGGTATCAGCGAGGGCGTATCGCAGATCGCCAGCGCGGCCGAGCAGTTGTCAGCGGTGACCAAGCAGACCTGCATCGGGGTCACCAGTCAGAAAGACGAGACCGACCAAGTGGCCACGGCCATGAATGAAATGGCCGCGACGGTGCAGGAAGTCGCGCGTAATGCTCAGGAGGCTTCCCAAGCCGCGGCTCAGGCGGATCAACAGGCCCGCAGCGGTGACGAGGTTGTCGGGCGGGCTATCAGTCAGATCGAGCAACTGGCTCGCGAGGTAGTGAACTCTACGCAGTCGATGAGCGAACTCAAGCTGGAAAGCAACAAGATCGTCGGCGTTCTCGACGTAATCAAGTCGGTTTCGCAGCAAACCAACCTGCTCGCCCTGAATGCGGCCATTGAAGCAGCTCGCGCAGGTGAAGCCGGGCGTGGTTTTGCGGTGGTCGCCGATGAGGTACGCGGCCTGGCGCAACGCACGCAAAAGTCCACAGAAGAGATCGAGGAATTGATCGCCGCACTGCAAACCGGCACTCAGCAGGTCGCAACCACGCTGGACAACAGCCGCACCCTGACCGACAACACCGTTGAACTGAGCCGCCGCGCGGGAAGCGCGCTGGAGCAGATCACCCGTACGGTGGCGACCATCCAGCACATGAACGAACAGATCGCCACCGCCAGCGAAGAACAAAGCGTGGTTGCCGAACAGATCAACCGTAACGTCATCAGCGTACGCGATATCTCCGAACAGACCGCCGCCGCCAGCGAGCAAACCGCAGCCTCCAGCGTCGAACTCGCCAGACTGGGAACTCACTTGCAGACACTGGTGGGGAAATTCAGGGTGAGTTGAACCACCATTGCACCAGCAGGCGGCCCGGCTAACACTATCGTGCCCATGCTCCGCGTAGGCATACCGGTCCGGACGCTCCGCGTCCTCTGGCGACGCAGAGCGTCGTGAACTGCATTCCCACGCTGGAGCGTGAGGAACGAGCGTCGTCAGGGATAACACTATCGTGCCCATGCTCCGCGTAGGCATACCGGTCTGGACGCTCCGCGTCCTATGACGACGCAGAGCGTCATGAACTG